>JAFGFK010000380.1 GCA_016931135.1 Candidatus Sumerlaeota bacterium
AAAACACGTCTCTTCAAGTATCAGGGTTATTTCATCGCCTTCGGAAGCATTTTCCACCCGCTGTCCGTTTTTCAAGATGGCAAGAACGGGGGATTCCGATTGGAAAACCGGTGACACGTCTTCTCTCTCGCGCAAAAATTCCGTGGGCCCATATTTCTCGAAAACATCCGAAAGGAGGTCCGCCTCTTTCTCCAGCGCCGCCCCTTTCCAGGATTTCTTCGCCTCCTCGCGATGCCTTTTCATGGCGTCATTATATCCCGTGCGATCGATCTCCAATCCCGCATCCCGCGCCACTTCATCCGTGAGATCGACAGGGTAACCAAACGTGGCGTGCAATTTGAAGACATCCTCTCCAGGGATGGTTTTATCGCCTTTGTCTTTCGCGCGGTCGATCAAATCCAGGAGAATCTCCTCCCCCTGATCCAGGGTTTTGAGAAAATGCTCCTCCTCCAGGCGAATCACCTTTTTCACATGATCGGGATGATTCCTGAGCTCGGGCCAGGCATCGCTCATGGCGTCGATTACCGCATCGACAAGTTTATACATGAAGGGTTCGCGGATGCCCAGGAGGTGGGCGAATCTCAGGGCGCGGCGCTGTATGCGGCGAAGGACATAGCCCCGCCCTTCATTGGAGGGCATGATGCCTTCGGAGAGGGCAAAAACCAGGGCGCGGGTATGATCAGAAATCGCATTCAGGGTAAGGCGGATGCGGGAAGATTTTTCCGGATCGCGGCTCCCTACCGGTTCATAACGCCGCACATATTCGAGCCCGGTTATCTCCGAGGCGAGTTTGACCACATCCCACAAGAGATCGGTTTCATAAGGGCTCCCGATTTTCGCCTTTGTTTCCATGAAATTAATGGCGGTTGTCATGCGTTCCAATCCGGCGCCCGTATCGATGCCCCGGTTTTTCAAAGGGGGGCGCGAACCGTCTCTCTGATGATCGAACTGCGGAAACACCATGTTCCATATCTCGAAAAATATATCCCCCTCTTCCACCACGCGGCGGGCTATCGTGGGAACATCCTGCTTTTCCGCTTCCTTCAAGTCTTCATCCGATCCCATGAAGAAAAGGATTTCGGAACAGGGTCCGCATGCGCCCGTTTCTCCCGCAGGTCCCCAGAAATTCTCCTTTGCGTTCAGGGGAATGATGCGGGAACGTGGAATCCCCTGCTCCTTTTCCCAGATTTCCGCAGCCTCGGGATCTTCCTCGAACGTGGAAACCCAGAGTCTTTCTTCGGGGATTTTCATCACCCGGGTAACGAACTCCCATCCCCATGCAATGGCTTCCCGTTTGAAATAATCGCCAAAGGAAAAATTCCCGAGCATCTCGAAGAACGTATGATGGCGAAGCGTTTTGCCCACATTCTCGAGGTCGGAAGCCTTTCCCCCGGCTCTCAGGCATTTCTGCGCGGTACAGGCGCGCTTGTAAGGAAGCGGATCGATCTCCCCCGCATAAAACCTCTTGAACTGAACCATGCCGGCGGATGTGAAAAGCATGGTAGGATCATCCGGGGGGATCAGCGGGGAACTCGGCACATGCTTATGATCCCTCTGAACAAAAAAATCGATGAATATTTTTCTCAGATCCCGTCCCTTCATTTCACTATACCTCGGAAAAATGGCGTCTTGATTCGAAATCAATAAAATGAACTCTTATATGAGGACAAGAACGGTCAATAGTCAAATCCTTAATTAAAAGAATCTTTGATCCCAAACTTGCGTTTCAGGGTTTCAGGATTTCTTTGTAAATTCTTTTGACTTTGTCGATCATCACGGAAAGATCGAACTCGGCTAAAACTCTATTCCGCGCATTCTCCCCCAAACGCTTTCTCAAGGCGTCGTTTTCCAGGAGCTTGTTTAGCGCCTCCGCCAGATGGGAAGGCGAAGCGGGGGGAACGACCAATCCGGTCTCGCCATCCCGGTTGACAAACGGCACGCCGGTTTTGATGTCGCAGCTGACAACCGGCGCTCCGCATGTCATTGCCTCGAGCTGCACGATCCCGAACGCCTCGCTTCGGAGATGGGAGGGAAGGCAGAATACATCCGCAGCGTAATAACAAGCGGGAAGATCGGCGTCCGGCAACGAACCGAGGACGCTGACGCGGTTTTCGACCTTGAAGAGCTGGGCGGTTTTTCGGATATTGTCCGCTTCGGGTCCTTCTCCCACGATCAGAAGGTGGGCGTTGACGCGGGGCATGGCTTTGATGAGAAATACAAGCCCCTTGTAATACCGGAGTCTTCCGACAAAAAGAATCACGGGAAGTCCTTTGGCAAGTTCCCTGAACTGTGAGGCGCGCTCGAGGATTTCCGGGGTTTGGCGAAACCGGGCGGTTTCAATTCCAAGGGGAACCACGGCGCAACGCGCCCTTACGCGGGAAAGAAAGGGGGAGCTGTCGATATAATTCGGGGAGGTGGGAAGGACAAACCGGGCGCGATCCAGGAATTTTCTCAGGAAATAACCGTAAACGCCCATTGCCCATTTCTGGCGGATGACATCGCTGTGATAGGTAACGATAACCTTTCCCGGGGGATTCGCTATGAGATAGGAAAGGTCTCCTGTGGGATTGGGGCAGTGGAAATGCAGGATGTCCGCCGCATATTTTTTGAGCAGTTTCGGGAATCCGGGGCATAAGGGCGCAGAGGCAAATCTTCCCCAGGATGCGGCTTTCACGACTTCGATCCCATCGATATGGTCAATTTCCGTTCGGTTATGGGTATTCGCCACGAGAACGCGTATGGAATAGTCATCGCGCGTACCCTGCGCCAATTGGCTGATGTGTCTTTCGACTCCGCCGATAACGGGAGGATAGTAATCCTTATATACGTGAAGGATGGAAGGCATAATGACACGCAACGCAAAGGGTGGCGTTTGTATGGGGATTCAAACGCAGACCTTTTTGCGTCTCTCCTTACTTTTTAAAGGATTTCCCGGAGGATATTTTTTCCTTCCGGGTTTTGTGACGGGCATGATCGTAAATTCTCTGATAAACCGGCAGATAAGCGTTCCAGGAGTAATATTTTTCCGCCACTTCCCTGCATTGCGCCCTGAGCCCTTCCCTGTATCCCTCGATCCGCGAGATAAGTTTTTGTATGCCGGTACGGACGCTTTTATCATCGTCGGGATCGACGCATTCCCCGACATTGTAGCGCCTGATGATGTATTCCGTATCGCCGATGCCGGAAAAGGCGAGAACGGGCAATCCGCACCCGAGATATTCGGGAAACTTCACGGGAGAGGCGACGCGGCTTACCTCGGAGGGGTGACGCGCCAGAAGCCCCGCATCGCTCGCCATGAGATAATCGGGAATCAGGGAGAACGGAACCCGGACAACGGATACGCCGGAAAGATTTATTCCATACTGTTCGGCATATTGTTTCAGGGAATCCGAATCGGGCGTCAGGATAAGGAATTGGGAATCGGGTTTTTCTTTCTGGAGGAGTGAAAAAATATGGACGGCTCTTTCCAGCGCCTGGTATGGCACAAAACTTCCGATGGAATACACGAGGATGAAGCGGTTCTGGAATCCGAGTTTGGAGCGCATGGCGGCGCGCCTTGATTCTTCATAACCAAAGCGCTGGGGATCGATACAGCAGGGGGTTAAAAGGATGTCTTTTCTGGGAACGATTTCCTTGAGGTGTTTACGGAAAGGTCGGGAGAGGGCAAAGACGTAGTCCGCGCGTTTGAGGATGATTTTTTCAAGGATTTTCCAGAAGCGGTATCGCCAGTTCTTTTCGCCCCACCCCCGGGCGAGGCGGAGTTCCTCCGGCAGGATGCCCCTGGGATCGAAGATAAAGACGACGCGAAAAACGAGCTGATAAAAAAGCCCGACAGCCGCGGGCACATAGCTTCTGGCGTGAAGAATGCCGCACCTCCGGGAGATGATCCACCATCCGGTCATGAAGAAGAAGCGGACAAGGTCAAATAAAAAACAAATCCCGTTTAAAAACGGGGAAGGGGATTTATTGACATTCATGCGCAGATAGGGGCGGAGAGTTTTGCGAAAGAAAACCAGTTCCACGCCGGCGCTTTCAAGTTCGTTATGCAGCGCCTCGCGTTCCTTCCTTTTTTTGAGGTCTTCGGAACGTTCTCCGGAAACCAGGATGATCCGGTATCCCCGCGCCGCCAGTTTCTTCAGTGGAATCACCACCTGGGAAAGGAGAATCCCCTGAGTCAATATGCTGGTATAATTCAGATAAAGAACCGTTTTCTTCTTCATTCACAGCCGCCTTTCTTCTTTCAACCTCAAAGGATTAATACAATCATCATGTCATCACCGAGCCTATCCTAGAACGGGCTTGCCGTTTCTCCCTTGCTTTGCATCTTTTTAAAGATATTGACATCTGTCAATTCATAGTTGGCGGAAATATACCGTTCGAGCGCATCGACCACAACCGGATCGAACTGGGAGCCAGCCTTGTTTTTGCATTCCTTCAGAGCCTCCGCGAAACTCATGGGGGCGTTATAGGGGCGCTGAGTGGTCATCGCGTCAAAGGCGTCCGCTACCGTGAGAATGCGCGATTCGAGCAGAATCTCTTCCCCTTTAAGCCCATCGGGATAACCGCTGCCATCGAAGAACTCATGATGCCCCCGGATGATCGGAAGCACAAAATGAAGATACGAAATGGGTTTCAGGATTTTCTCCCCCATGATCACATGTTCCTTGACGGATTGATACTCGGAATTGGAGAGGTTTTCGGCTTTGGATATGATCTTTTCCTTGACGCCGATTTTCCCGATGTCATGGAGCTCGGAGGATGTTTTAAGCCTGTGGCGCTGCTGATCGGAAAGATTCATTTCCTGGGCGATTCCGAGGGCATAGCGGCTTGTGCGCTGCGTATGGCCGATGGTGTAAGGATCCTTGGCTTCGATGGCGTTGATGAGCGCGAGAATGGATTCATGGTAAGCCCTTTGCACTTCCTCGTAGAGCCTGGTATTGGAAAGGGCGACGGCGAATTGATTTGCCATGGCGGTGAAGAGCTCGAGGTCCTGATCGTCGAAACAGGCCGGCTTGGCGCGGTTATCGCAATAGATGGCGCCGATAACCTCTCCCTTGATCACAAGGGGGGCGCACATGCTGCTGCGCAGATTGAGCCCGACAATGCTCTCCGAGTTCTGAAACCGGGCGTCTTCGGCCGCATCCACGGTCAGCACGCTGACTTTCTTTTCCACGGTGAGGTTGAAGATGCTCCTGCTGATATCGAAGTTGCCTTCTTCCTGTTGATTTCGGGCGCTGAGCAGCTGAGGGGTGAATTCCTTTTTTTCCTCCGTACGGGTTAAAATGCAGAAACGCTCCACTTCGGGGAAGATATCGTAGATATATTTTTTTATTTTATCGAATAATTCCTTGAAGACCATGATATTTGTGAAATCGCGGGAGAGATCGTAAATTATCTGGAGGTTTTTCATCAGCTTTTGAGCGGCTCCCACATCAAAGCCTTCCGGGAGAGCGGCTTTGGCGTCCTCCAAGCCTTCCCTTCGGCTGTAAACCGCGCTTATTTCCGAGAGTTTTTTCCCGAATACGTCCAAAGAGAGCTGAGCGGTCACCTGGGGAAGCTCCCCATCCAGCCATTCCAGGGCGCTTGTATCCATTCCCTCCACGACAATGAAGCGGCTGGAGCCCAGGACAAGGGCATCGCCGGGATTGATGTTCTGGCGCTCGATGCGGGCGCCATTCACGAAGGTTCCATTCGTGGAGTTCTTATCGAGGAGAAAAAACTGTCCATCCTGATACAGGATTTCAGCATGAATACGGGAGGCTCTGGGGTCCTGGATGACGACATCGCAGGTGGGATCGCGCCCTAGGGTCATTTTTTTCCTGGAGAGGGTCCACCATTGTTTTGTCTCATCATTTGGCTGAAACAATAAACGCATGGGAAAATCACCAAAATAAACATATATGAATATCAAAGCCCTATAAGAAAAAGAAATCAAGAGGAAGATTTTTCTTCCGCACGATTTTTTCCAGCCGGGTGATTCTTGTCTTCAAGCGGCTCACAAAAGGGTGGCTTTCTGAATCCGCTTGACGCTGAAGATTTTGTATATATCCTTTTTATCGCAATAGGCGTAGATCTTGTCCTGATCCAGGGATTCGGGTGAAATATCCTCGGAGATGGTCTTCTTGCTCATGGTAACATATTCTATCTGCATCTGGAAATCATGATCTATGGCAAAATCAATCATATCCTTGATATCGGAAATGTTTGTTGCGGGATTGGGACCCGTGAAGGAATATTTCGTGGGCATCCGGGGAACGGAAGTGGCAATCAAGCTGGAAACCTGTTTTTTGTACTTGCTTGTGGAAAGGTTGATTTTCTTCTTCAAAGCGTTCTGGAAATGCTTTGAAAAGGACTTGAAAAGGGCTTCCGCGTAAAAGTTGATCTGGTAAAAAGTCGCGGGGTCCGGTTTCAAATGTTCCAGCAATGGCGCTACCTTGTCTTCGGTCAGGTTGGCTTCCAGCGACTCTTCTATGAAGAGCAGGAATCTCAATGATGCGATAAGATAGAACAAATCCTCGCGGGAAAGGGTAAGGTGGTATTTCTGATCAGAGGTGATATGTACCCTTTCGGAATCGAGTTGGGGCATGAAACCGAGTCTCTGAAGGTCCTTGGCAAGTTTTTTGACATCCACGTTGGGATTCAAGAGGATCACTTTTTTGTCGATGATGTCCTTTATGGAAACCTGGATTTTCTTGTGGGAGCGCAGATCTTCGAGGAGGATGGGATCATCCACGCGGATGTAACCGCCGGCGAACCCCATGTAAACCTCGCCATGTTTTTCGCTGCATTCCGTGATCAGGTGCTTGACGGTTTCCGGGAGACCCGGCCTGCACGCCTCGTTCAGAAAGGCTAGAACATCCTCCCCCCGAAGCCCCTTGTCCATTCCCTCCCGGAGAGAGTCTCTGGTTATGGTGAGGGTGCTCATGACATCGATGTTCTTGATATTGGCGAATTCGTTCAGATGATAGAAGGTTTGCAGATTGAGGTCCGGGGGGGTGATGACGTCCAGATTGGGCTGGACAATGAAGTGCTGAACCTCGTAATTCAGGGGCTGTATGATGTCTTTTTGCTTTTTCTGGAAGAAATTCTGCGGTTCAAAGGGATTTTCGTTCTCCAGGATATGCCTTCCCAGCTCGGTCGGTTTGCAGTAAAATTCGATTTCCAGTCCCTTCTGACGTTTTCTTTTCAATTTTTTATGATGGAATTGAGGGATATCGATGATGCGGCTGCCAAGGCGTTCCTTGTCTTTTTGACTTTGAAGCCCGAGAGCCACCAATCCCATCCAGTACATGGTTTCGGCAATGATGGATTCCACGATAAGATAATTCGACCGGTTGTACTTTTCCATGACCAGCTGACTGCCGCGGTTGGGGATGTTGATTTCGATCTGGGGAAGGACGCCTTCCATGAAGGCGCTGAAGCGTATCCAGCGCCTGTAGGGTATGCTGGCAAGGTTGCGGATCACCAGTTTGCGAAGTTCGGAGATGTTGATGAGATTGGTCGGAAACATTTCCGCATGGATGGTGTCCCCTTCTACATATTCCTCGTTCCATTCGTTGGTTTCCAGCCAGAACTGATAGAGGTCCCTGTAAGCCTGCTGGGAATCGGAGAGCCATTTGACGAAATTATTGGTGACCTTCCATACGCCGGAAACCCCCAGGATGAACTTCTTCACAATACAGAAAAGGGCGAGGAAGGAGATGTATTTCATGTTTTTATTGGCGGAAAGGAAGGGAAGAATTTTTTTGAGATCGTTTTTCCCGATGCCCCCGTTGGAAAGGGTTTTCACGATATTCCGGTTGATATAGCTGGCGAAAATGACCAGGTCCCGCATCAGCATGTTGGAATTGTCCAGAATGATGTTGGGGGCTGCGTCTTCCCCCACAAGGCTTACCGTGTCCAGATCGTTGAGCGTGCGGTTGTCAGGTTTGAAATCGTGCGTGATGATTTGATAAATATCTCGGGGAATCATGAGAAGATTGTTATATTTGTTGGAATCGGGAACTGCGGTGAAGACAAGTCCGCTTGTGGAAAGGAGATTATTGACATAATCCGCCTTGGAATGATCGTAACGTTTCTGATAGCCGGTGGCAAGGAGGTCCCGGTAAACGCACACCCCTTTCTTGGATAAGAGATTTTCGAAGATGGAGCGTTCCATCTGGGGAAGGGTGTGGATGTAGCGGTTGAGTTTTTCCGGATTCAGAAGAAAATCCCGGATGAAGAGGAGAAGATAGTTCTTCCTGCTGGAAATGGGTTTGAGTTTCAAACCGTCGGTCACCATGGATTTCAGTTGCTGAGTGGAGCGATCTTTGAGAAAATAACCAAGATACCCCTCCCAATAAGTGGGGAGGTCGATGAAGCGGAGATAGGGTTCGGGGATTCCCACCATGATGATATTGACATTGTCTTCCGAGAGATTATCATAAAAAACAAATCCCTTTTTACTCAGGATAGCCACAAGGTTCTTGAGTTCTTCCGCGTTTCCCTTGAAGCAGCGCTCTGAAACCTCCGATTCCTCCAGGTCGCCGCCGTGAATCGTCAGGAAATAAATCAGATTTTTTTCGTCTTTATCCAGCTTGTTGAACGCCTGATGAAAATACTGTTCGATCTGGAGACGGGGATAGAGATATTCCATCAGTTTCTTGTGCCGGACTTTATCGTTGATCCCCTTTTCCGGTATGGGGGGAGACTGAATCTCCCAGTATTCCCTCACGGATTCCAGAGTGCCGAGGTCCAGTTGTTTCAGAATGCTTAAAAGTTTCATGAAAGAATTTTCTCCTGTATTCAGACTGTTTCAGGCGATGCGCGGGAACCCGGTCAACCCGACGGCGTCATGTAATAATCGCGCACAGCCTGGAATTATTCCGCCTTGAGTTTTTCTTCGAGACTTTCCTTGTCATCGATCATAATGATCCGGTAACGATAGCCTTGTTCCGTAAGGAAGAGCTGGCGATTGGCAGCGAATTCCTGATCCTTGGAGCCCTTTGTAACGAGGGAATAGAAAAAGGCGTAATTTCCTTCCGCCTTGGGGCGCAGAATACGGCCAAGCCGCTGAGCCTCTTCCTGGCGGCTGCCGAAGGTGCCGGATACCTGGATTGCCACATTGGCGTCCGGGAGATCGATGGCGAAATTCGCCACCTTGGAGACAATGAGGCGCTTGAGCGCCCCGCTTTTAAACTCATTATATATCTTTTCGCGTTCCTTGTTCGGGGTTTTGCCTGTAATAATGGGCGCGGCGAACCTCCGGGCAAGGATGTCCAACTGATCCAGATACTGCCCGATTATCAGGATGTTGTGCTCCTGGTGATTGTCGATGAGTTCTTTCACAACATCGATCTTAGCCGGATTTTCCGAGGCGATGCGGAACTTGGCTTTGGAATCCGCAACGGCGTACTTGAGCCTGTCCGGTTCGGGAAGGGGTATCCGTATTTCCGTGCATAACGCCTTGGCGATCCAACCCTGTTTTTCGAGCACCTTCCAGGGGACGTCGAACTTTTTAGGCCCGATCAGGCTGAAGACATCGTCTTCCTTGCCATCCTCCCGCACCAGCGTAGCGGTAAGCCCCAGGCGGCGCTTGCCCTGGATTTCCGCAACGGCGCGGAAAACCGGCGCAGGCAAAAGATGCACCTCGTCATAAATGATAAGCCCCCAACTCTGGAGATTGAAGAGGTTCATGTGAACGAAATCCTCGTCTTTTTTCCTGCGATAGGTGAGGATTTGATAGGTGGTGATGGTGACCGGCTTGATGTTTTTGATTTCCCCGCTGTATTCCCCGATCTGGGCGCCGGATATAGAGGTTTTATCGATGATCTCGTCGCGCCACTGCCTCAAGGCGGTTATGTTGGTGCACAGGATAAGGGTATGCTGGCGAAGACGGGACATGACCCCGATTCCGATGATGGTTTTTCCCGCCCCGCAGGGAAGAACCAGAACCCCGCTCCCCCCCCTGCTGGTTCCGCCGGCATAAAATACATCGACGGCGTCCTTTTGATATATCCGCAGTCTGAAGGGAGCGCCTAAACGGGTTTGTTCGAGCAATTCAATATCAAGGGGCTCTCCCTCCACATATCCGGCAAGGTCTTCCACCGGAAACCCGATCTTGATAAGCGTCTGTTTCAAACGCCCCCGGGTCCCTTTTTTGATGAGCAGATTATGCCCATCCACCCGGGCCTCTATGAAAGGTTCCATGACTTTGTTGTGCGCCAGCTCCAGGATCAGGGCTTCATCTTCCGAATATAGAAGGTGGAGATCGGAGTCTTCCTTCTTGAACAGTTTCAACCTGCCGTATCGGGATACATAGTCTTTGATATCCTGTATAATGTTCTGCGGGACTTCATACTTGGAAAAATCCAAAAGCGATTGGATAATCTGATCCTTGGTCATGCCGGCTGAAGCGGCGTTCCAGAGGGAAAGCGGGGTGATCCTGTAGGTGTGGAAATGTTCGGGGCTTTTGATGAGTTCGGCGAATTGAGCGAGGGCGTCCCTTGCTTCCTCGAAACGGGGATTGTTCGTTTCCAGAAGTATGCTGCGATCCGCCTGAACGACAACGGGATTTTGTGGCTGATAATTCATGGGCGTATCAATAAAATCAACTCATGTAAATAAAAGAAACCTGTCATCAAAACTCGAACATAATAGACAAATCTTATACATAATATTGATTGGTCAAAAAAACTGTCAATACAAAATAAAAAAATTTATATGACATTTTAACGGAAAAAGAGGTTGCGTATCCTACGAATTTACACTGAAAACCTCATATAACCAAGGTACAGGAAAGACATTAACAGCTAAACACAAAGCCTGATCCTTAGGTTACAGTATATCATATCAATATAAATCGCCCCCTTTATGAAGGATGCCGTCATAGGTGTCAAGACTTTTATTTTTCAATTTTCAAAGTATTTGATTATGATTGGGGACATATCGGTATCCTATCCATCCGTTGCGGATTCATGAAAAAGACAGGGAGTGATCCCCCATTTCCGGCAATGGAAACGGGAGACTTGTTTAATCGCTAATATCAATAAAATCAATGATATGAAATCGTGGAATCCCAGTTATATCAAGTCCAATTTTTCCATTTCAGCCCTTAATTGGGATGCGGCTTTATCCGAAAGCGGGGTAAGCGGCATGCGAATTTCTCCCCCGATCATGCCCATCATCTCCAACGCCGCCTTCACCGGTATGGGATTTGTTTCTATAAAAAGCGTTCGGACCAGGGGAAATATTTTCTTGTGGAGTTCCTCGGATTTTTTTGTATTTCCAGCCAGAAAAAGATCGATCATGTCGGAAACCTGGCGGGGGATGACATTGGCGGCAACCGATATCGCCCCTTTCGCCCCAATGGAAAGTAATGGCAGATTCAGGGAATCATTTCCGGATAGAATGGCGATATCGCACAGGGAGTGAATCTCGCTGGCATAATCCAGGCTGGCTGTGGCGTCCTTGATTGCCACGATATTCGGATGAGCAGCCAATCTGGCAACCGTTTCGGGACTGATCGAAACGCAGGTTCTCCCGGGAACATTGTAAAGAATCTGGGGGATATCCACCCCATCGGCAACCTGGCGATAATGGCGAAACAAGCCTTCCTGGGTGGGCTTGATATAATAGGGCGTTATCAGAAGCGCCCCATCCGCTCCGGCTTCCTTGGCATATCTGGTCAAAAGCAGGGCTTCATTGGTTGAATTGGAACCCGTTCCTGCTATAACGGGAACGCGTTTATTGACCACCTCTACGGTAATATCGATTACCCTGCGGTGTTCTTCATGAGACATGGTGGCTGATTCGCCCGTGGTGCCGCAGGGAACGATCCCCTTAGTCCCGTTCTGTATCTGGAACTCGATGAGATTTCTCAAGGCTTCTTCATCGATTGTCCCTTTTTTAAAGGGGGTGACAATGGCGCATAATGAACCTGAAAACATGACACTATTCCTCCATATTACCTATGATACGATCCGGGGATCAAAACCCAGGGGAAGTTTCAAATCCTTCATGGTTAAAAGCCCGGGGGCAGCGGATACAACCCGCGGCGCGGAATTGACCAGGGCGGCGACAGTCGCCTTGTCACCCTGGATTCCCCCCGTGAACCTGCATTTTATCGGAGGCGTTCCATCGATCTCCACAAGGTCGAAAGACTCCGGCGCCCCGACATACATTCTGAGATCGAGAGTCACAACCTGTTTTTTGCTTTTCAACGCCCTGATGACATGTTTGATGCCGCATACCCGCCCTTTATCGATAGTGAAGTATTCGGTTGTCAATTTTCGATCCGCCACCACGGGGTCCAAGGTTTCCACGACTTTATCCGCCTTCCATCCCAAACCCTTCAAAATCAGTTCCAGGGATTCCCTTAAACCGACATGTCCGATTTTATTTTGTTTTTTCAACGCCTGAAATTCGGCTGCCGAGAGGCAGGAACCAACTTTTTTCTGAAGAGGAAGTCTCCTTTTCCCCGCATCCAGCTCGCGCCGGACTGATATGGATTGTATCTCGAGGCACATGCTGGAAAGGCAAAGCGGAAGGGTGTCCATGACAAAACCCGGATTGACGCCGGTTCCCAGAACCGAGACGCCATGTTTTTTTGCCAGAAGATCGATCTTTTTCGCAAGCGTGGGATTTTGGAGATCGGGAAGCAGGAGTTCTTCGGTGGAAGAAACGACATTGATTCCCGCCTTGATAATCAATTCCAGCTGGGGGAAAACCTTTTTCAGGGAGGATTGCGTTGTGTGAAGGACAATATCCGGTTTTGTCTTTGCGAAAACGGCTTTCGGATCATCCGAAACAACGATCCCTGTTTTTGTTTTCTCCCCCATAATCGTATCCAGGGATTTGCCGATTTTCGCGGGATCGATATCAATCGCCCCGACCAGTTTATAGCCGGGCTTCTTCAATATCCATTTCATACATTCGATTCCGATAGGACCCAAACCGAACTGAACCGCCCTGATCTTTTTCAATGCCATTTACTCAAGACCTCCTCTTATGGATGAACAGGGAAAGACTTATGGAAAGATGTTAAGGGGAATGCAATGGAAAAATGATATAAAAAAAATATAATCGTTTCAAACCAGCATAAAAATCAGAACAAGGATGAGAAAGGTTCCCACAAAGAGAAACATCGGATTGACGAAAAAGGCGATCGCCACAATGACCATGAACAGGGGGAATGACCCCTTGATGACGCCGGGAAGGAGATTCAAGATTCCCTCGCGATAATAATCCGCCATCTTCCGGCAGAGTTCCGGTAAGGATCCACTGAGTTCTCCAGCGTTCACCATTCCCAGAGCCTGGGGTTCAAAAACTCCTGTGAGATAAAACGCCTCGGAAATCCTTTCTCCCTGTTCCAGGTATCTCTCGGCGGATTTCAGTTTTTTTGCCAGGTATAGATTGTTCATACCCTCCAGGGCGTCCCGGAAACTGTTTCTGACTGGTTGTCCCGCCTCGATGCCGGTAGCGAAGATCCGGAAAAATATCGCCAGGGCGTATTTCCTGTAGAAATCCCCCAGAAGGGGAAGATTGACAAGAAAATTGTCCGTAACGGGTCTCACGCGGGGGTCCTTCGCCACCTGGGCAAAAAGGAACGGCATGAAAACGCCCAGAAAGATAAACCGTCCATAATAGATGACAATGGGCAATGCCTCCTGCCAGTTGAAGGCATGACCCATGAATGTGATTATTATATCCCGGAAGATCATGATAATGGTTCCCAGGATCAGATTGGCAAGGGGATACATGACGGTTTGAAGAATTTTGGCTCTCAATTCCATGAGAGAGGAATAATGATCCACCAGGATGTTCAGGCTTTCCTCCGGAGAGCCGGAGCGCAATCCTGCCATGAATATGTTGATGAAAAAGGGGGAGAGTACCTTTTTGTGATAACGGATGGCTGTTTCGAGCGGAACTCCGCCCGCCAGATCCCTGCTGATTGATAAACAAGCCCGTTGCAAAAGCCTGTGACGCGTGGATTGCGCCATGATTTCAAACGCCTGGATAATCGGAATGCCCGCCGTGATGATCGAGCGAAATCCCAGGGAAAAGAAAAACAGATGGGACGCTCCGGGATGCCAGAGAGGCGTGATAATCATCCGGTGAAAACGGGTGAAAAACCCCGGTTTCTTCAATTTTCCCTTATAAGATGAGGATATTTTGATGGCAGTATAATTAACCAATCATTGCACCGGCTTATATTATTCCTCGTTTCTTGTTTTCCAACTTCTCACTTCTCATTGTCCCCCGCCCATTTTTCATTGTTCTTTATCCCCCGCCCGTTTTTCATTTTTCATTTTTCATTGTTCTTTGTCCCTCATCCATCCTTGCGCGCCCAATCATAGGGAATCTCGGGGCTGTGCGCGGGAATCCGGAACTCATCCGGATTCTTGTAATCATAAACCTTGTTCGGGATGTTGACGACAATGGCTTCGGTTTCGCTGACGCATTTGAAACCATGCAAAACCCCTGGAGGAATCCGGATCAGGATCGGATTATGAATTCCGGCGAAAAATTCATTGATCGCGCCCTTTGTAGAAGAACCGTTGCGATTATCATACAGCACGATCTTCATCATTCCGTGGATACAAGCGAAGGTATCTGTCTGTTCCTTATGGAAATGCCAGGCTTTCACGGCGCCGGGATAAGCGGTTGTCATATAAACCTGTCCGAAGCAAGTAAAAAACTCCATGTCGTCATTGCGGAGAATTTCCGTCAGCCTTCCCCGCTCATCGGGTATCACGCGCAAATGTTTCACCTTGACGCCATCAATCAATTGCATTTTTCCCTCCAAATAAAAAAGAATAAGGTTTTATAACGGATTGCGGGGCGTCATTCAAGAGAAAATCCGCCAGTTCAACCCCCTGCATAACGCTGTGATCCATGTTTCCTATTTCGTAAATCCAGAGCCCGAAGCGGCCGCGAGTATAAATGCCCTCTTTATCCAGCGCCGGAACAATGGCGGACAACGCCCGGTCTCTCTCCATCGTGGGAACCGGATAGGAAAAGGGAACATCGATGACATGGGTGGAAGAAATATCCGCAGCCCATTCCCTTTGAATGACGCCCGTTTGAACTAGTCCCTCGATGGTATCGTTGATGACATTGGATTTCTCCAGCTCCCTGTATGGCGAATAAGAAATCTCCGCCATGAGGGAAAAGGAATTATCATCCGGGACGTTTTTCGGGGAATAATTCGAGAAATAGGTGAGGCGGTAAAAGGGCGCCCTGGTTTCGGGAAAATACATCCAGCATTTGTCGCTGGGGCAGGGGCGGGAAAATCCCAGCCCAACCATGATTCCACTTGTCCGAACAAGGCTTTTTGCCGCCAGAACAAGATCGGGCTTTGCCGGCTCCAGCATGGAGACGAGTTCCGTAAGAGGCGCGGTGGAGACAAGCCGGTCGTAACCAGTCTCTTCCCCATTCTCGAAAAGAACCGTTCGTTTTTCCGTGTTGATGCGCGCGCAGCGTTTGCGGAGCGATACATGGGCGCCGAGATAAGGGAGAAAGGCGCGGTATATGGCGCCCGTTCCCCCTTCGAGGGGAAATTTGAATGCGCTGTTGGGTCCCCAGGATACGTCGTCGCGTTGCTGGAGAACGTTTTGAAGCGCTCTCTGGTAATCGACCACGCTGACCCGTTCGGCGATCCAGTTCTCGCTCATTTTCTCCAGGGGATACGCCCATACCTTCTCATTATAAGGTTGCATGAAATACTTGGCGATGCCGTCGCCGAACATTTCGAGAATCCATTCAAGGAAATTTTTGCTGGTTCCATTGCGGTTCGCCGCGACGCGCTGCAGCCCGGAAAGACATTCGGACATAACCTCCTTTGGAAGATAACGGAGGTTGTTCTGAAAGGGATAGGGAACGAAACGGTCCCCGATCCGTATCCAGCTGGCGCGGTTATGGTTGAGAAATCTGCCGCCCAGAAGCCGCGCCAAAAGTTCGTCGAAATATGCGTAATGGGAAAAAAGGACATGTCCCCCCACATCCCAGGTGAAGCCGTTCCGATCTACGAAGCTGGCGGCAAGTCCCCCCACATAATCATTGGCTTCATAGAGTTGAAAGGATTCGCAGCCCAGTTCCGCCAGCCTGTAGGCGCAACCGAGTCCCGTGGGTCCCCCGCCGATTATGACAATGCGTTCATTCATGGTTTTTACTCGTACCCGAATTCCCGTAAAGCGGAATAACGTTTCTTATCTATTGTTCCGGAAGGGAAAGTGGCAACTAAAAAATATTGACCTGGGGGAATCTTTGTATAATTTTCCTTGTCTATGATTCGAAAGACGCGCATGATTCTGGAACGCCTCTTTTCCGCTTATCGCAATTCCCCGGCATTCTGGAAGATCGTATTCATACTGGGGATCGGTTGTCATCTGGCTTATGTTTCGAATCTGAAACTGGGCTTCCTCACGCCCCTTTCCCATGACATGACCCTGTTCAAAACGCACCAGGGGATAGATTTCAAGGCGGTTTACGCCTCCGGCATATATGCGAGGGAAGGGATAAACCTGTACAGGGAAGGTCCTGTTCGGGGAATCGAACACACCGTGTTTCGTTATACCCCGCCGGTGGCTATAATCATCGGCGCTCCTCTCAGTTTTATCCCGAATGCGGGAATCGCATACAGTGTATGGATACTGATCAACGAGATTCTTTTCCTGATCGATCTTTTCCTGACGATTCGTTTCTGCAAGATCGAGAAGCGCCTGCTTCCGGCTCTTTCCCTCTGGCTGTTTTTTTTCCCTTATGCGGTGGAGATATACATGGGGCAGTTCTCGTTTTTGACAGGAAGCCTCCTGTTCTGGACATTGCTTGCCCTCCGGGAAAAAAGGATCGACCTTGCCTTATGTCTCTGGATTCCGGCAATTCTTCTGAAGTTATTTCCCGCAATATTCATCCCGATCTTCTGGAAAAGGACGTCGCCGAAAAAAACCCTTCTCGCTTTGGGCGCTGCGTTTCTTTTCACCATGCCCTATTTCCTTTTTCATCCCCATGATCTCGATGGATTCCTGCGTTTGAATTTTCCTTTCGGGGGACATCCTTTAACGGAGCCCTATTTCGGCAACCAGGGAATCTATCACTTTGCCCTGGCGTTCCGGCAGAATATCCCGGAAATTTCCGGGGCGTTTCTTCTCTTTCCGATCCGCGCAGTGGGCGCTGCCGCCCTCCTTGTCTTTCTTTATTTCTGCCTCAAGGGGCAAAGGAGTTTGCCGCTGATTTTCTCCCTGGGCGTTTCACTGTTTTTCCTTCTCTCCCTCGAAGTCTGGGAACATCATTATGTCATGATTCTTCCTTTTTTCGTACTGTATTGCATGACTAGCCAACGGATGGGAACGTTGTCTCCCTTATCCTTTGTATTATGCGCAGCGCCGACCCTCTACCTCTTTGTAAATCCGAACGGATTTCTCAATCGCGATTCCCCAAGTTTATCCTTGAATTCTTCCGAGACTTTTCTTTATTTCGCTATTAAACCCGTGGGCGTAACCATCTTCATGGCGATTCTTTTTTTGGATTTGTGGAAGGAAAAAGCGGCGCATTATGAATCCTAAACTGACATCGATACTGTTTCTTGCCTGTATGATCGCGCTTGGTTCGTGCTCCCGCCGCCGGAGCGATATTATATCTCCCGATACGACAAACGAAACCATCGCGCCATCCGAAACCCCTGTTACCAACTGGGATGAAGAGCTCTTACGCGAAGAGCCTCCCGCATATACCGGGGAAATCCTTGTCAAAATCGGCAACAGAAACATTACGAGAGATCAATTTGAAAAAAGATACGGCGATTACCTCTCCATCGCGCAAACCGAGTCGGAAAAAAACACGACGCGCGACCAATACCTTCAGAAGATGATCCTGGAGGAACTATTGTGGAATTATGCCAAGCAGGAGCAGATCGACGAGGAACCTCAATTCCGGGCGCTTCTCCAGAAAGAACAGCAGAAAATCCTTCTGGAGTATATCCTGAATAACAGACTCAGTGAGAAAATCAATGTTTTCGATGAGGAAATCGTATGGTATTATAATGAAAGGCTCGAGGATTTCATAAAACCGGCGCGTATCCAGGTGCGGCACCTCATGACCGCAACCATCGAAGACGCCAGCGAGGCGTTGAGACGCCTGGAAGCCGGCGTCGATTTCCAGGACGTGGCGCGCAAGCTATCCATCCACGCCTCCCGGGATGTCGGAGGTCAACTTCCCCCCTTCTCCCGAGGCACATATAACAAGGACTTCGAGGATGCGGCGTTCGCCCTCGAGGTGGGGGGAAGAAGCGCCATCGTGAAATCCGACTTGGGATACCACATCATCGAGAAGACCGGAGAAACCCCGAGTTCCGCGATCCCCTTTCAGGAAGTAAAAGAACAGATCAGAAAGAGATTGACCGAAGAGAAAAAGCAGCGCGCCCTGGATCATTTTTACAAAAACCTCTTGAACGAGGCAAGCGTGGAGATTCTCAAAGAACCGTGATGAATGTTTTATTTCAGTTACGCCAATTTTATAGAACAGGGATTATAGAAAATGAGTTTCGTATTTACAGTCAACGCATCGGATTTTGAAGAAAAGGTAATCGAGGCGTCCTCGAAAAAGCCTGTGGCAGTCGATTTCTGGGCGCCATGGTGCGCTCCCTGCAGAATCATAGGACCCATTCTCGAACGAGTCGTTCTCTCCTATAACGGGAAAATCCTTTTGGCAAAGGCGAATATAGAGGAAAACCAGGAGCTCGCCGTTCAATGGCAGATTCAAAGCATACCGATCGTCAAAATCTTCCGAAATGGAAAGGTCTGGGATGAATTCATCGGCGCCATTCCCGAATCGAAAATTCGAGATGTACTCGGTAAGCTCGTCCCCACGGAAGAGGATGACCTTGCGAGCGAGGGAAACCGTCTCCTGGAAAAGGGGGCGGCGCAGGCTGCGGAATCGTTATTCTACCAGATTTTGCAGAAAAATCCTCGCCATTCGGAAGCGCTTTATCGCCTGGCTGAGATCAGCCTCGAAAAAGAGGAGATCGAAAAAGCCCGCCAGTTCGCCAAAGCCATTGATATCGGGGAAAAACGCCATGAGGATGCGCAGAAAATCCTGGCGCAGATAGAATTCCTCGAGACCTGCAAAAAGACGGGAGACCCGAAAACATGCCGCGCCGCTGTGGAAGAAAATCCCGAAAACCTGGACGCTCGTTATCATTACGCCCTGTGCCTCGCTGCGCAAAAGGATTATCGGAAAGCGCTCGATCAGCTTCTTTTCATAATGGAAAAAGACAGACAATTCAAAGATAAATCAGCGCATCAGACGATTCTTCGCATCTTCTCCATCATCGGCGAGGAATCCGAATACCTCGACGAATATCGTTCCCGCCTTTCCATGA
Organism: Candidatus Sumerlaeota bacterium; assembly: GCA_016931135.1. Lineage (GTDB taxonomy): Bacteria > Sumerlaeota > Sumerlaeia > MWCT01 > MWCT01 > JAFGFK01. The sequence goes on from JAFGFK010000380.1 coordinate 19,358, forward strand.
TCCTTTTTTCGTGAAACGATCGACAAAGGCAATATGATCAAACAAATATAATGTTACGCATAAAGAGGCGCACCCTTGATTCAAAAAAACAGTTGGACCCTTGCCCTGCTACGCCACATCAGGAATGACTACCGACATAACGCCATATATAAAGGGAAAAACTACGCCTTGAACCACAGGGTATTGAAACTGTATCTCAACAGGGATAACTATCTTGCCTCCCTGGTACAGGGAACAAAACGCAAACCTTATACAACCTGTTTGTGGATGAGTCGTGGAGATATCGAGGCGTATTGCAGCTGCCCGGTCGGAGTTTACTGCAAACATGCGTACGCCACTGCATTGACCGCTTTGTATGGAATCCTGCTCTCCGGGGGAAATCTAAGCAAAGCGGAAATCGCTCTGCTTCCTCAAGCCTGGCTGAAGCAGGTTTCCCCACCGGCTCCGGAACTCTTCCGTGAGGTTCGTATTTTATGGGAAGATCCGGAACAGGCTGACGAAATAGTCACGAGAAAGGGCGCCTCACCGGAATGGTGGCGTCTCTTCCTGGAAACCAGCGAAAAAAACAAGAAAAGAGAAATACTCGCAACCGCCATGGAAAACCGCTTGATCAACCCGCGAACCAGATTTTCAAGATGGGAAATCTCCAATCTGATCTCCGATCTCATGGAAATGCCCGATCCCTTTGACATCCTCCGCGCTTATGAAAGCTCCGTTCAAAAAGCGGCGGGTTATCTCTATACGAGATTGCGCCCCCCCGATCCGAGACTGATCGAATTTCTCGACTCCAATGAAGCCCTTGAGATGAAAGCTCGCATCGAGGAACAGGAAGGACTCCGGGTTTTTCTCAACTGGCTGCAAGAAACAAAAAGACAGCCTGTCGGTACTTCCAACCGCATCGAGGTCTCCTGGCTTTCTCAAAAAGATTCCTGGGGAATCCCAGTTCTATCGTATCAGGTCCGGTTGACCTCCAGCCGCATGAACAATCTGCCCCGCTCTTCTGAGGCGGTCAAACTCATGGATAAAAACATTCAGCGCGGCGAGCGTGATTTCTCCTCTAGAGACAGCTCGTTTATTCATTGGCTCGCTGAAAGAAACGAAACCTACCATGATTCCCGTTCCCATCCCCGGCGCGATGACGACGCTTACGCCTATCCCGTTTCAGACGCCCTGGAATGGTTGAACCTGTGGGGTTACCGGCAAATCCTCCATTGGCGGGAGGGCGGATTGGTGAAATTCGACGCCCGCCCCGCCCGGTTGAGCGTTTCCCGCGCACCCTCCGGATCCCTCGAATGGGTGGTTGTCTTTCCAGGGGAAAAAACGGATGATTTGAGAATTGTTCCCCTCCGCGATCTTGAATGCATGGGGGAAAAAGTTCCCTCTTATTTCAGCGGCAATGCTTATAAATATGCGTTCATTCGCCGGGATGACATCCTCTACCGGCTGGATACCGGGGAGATGGAAGCCTTTACTTTTTTCAGAATCAGAAACTTACGAAATCTCCCGTTTGAAACTATCAGGGGATCGCTTGCCGGGGCGAACCTGGTGGAAAAACTCCAGCTGTCCCGGGATTCCTGGTGCCAGGATTTCGCCATTCAATACGCAGCGGCGCAACCGATTGTGGAATTCCGCCTCCAGGAAGGATATGACGTCTCCATCGTTTGCCGCGCCCGAACTTCCGAAGGGCGGGAATTTTTCCGAAACGCCCGGGGGGAATGGATTCTTTTTTCCCCCCCAAAAAAAGTAATGGAAAAAGGCGATGACCCTCTGGAAGAAATACCCCTCTTTCTTCCCGAGGACAATAGAAACGCAAAACAGGAGGCGCAAACCGCAGAAGAGAAAGACGTTTCCCCCCAAGCCCTGGCAATCCTCCCGCGTCCGGAAGATGTGGGCGCCCTCGAGTCCTGGATCGGAAGCCTGATCCCTAGAGACGCTGTACATGACGCAGACAAAGAAGGACGAAGCTTCACCCAGTGGAAACTCTCGAGAAAGGAGATGGAGCTTCTGGTACGACTCTGGGAAAATCGTCCCCCGGACGTCATCTGGCTCGGAAACAGGAAATTCAAAAACCTGATCACCCCGCGTTCCCTTCCCCGATGGAACATCAAAATCCATCCGAGCGGCGTCAACTGGCTCAGCGTGTCCCTTGAAATGGAGAAAGAGGTCGAAGGCATTACCCACGAGGACATTGAGCAAATCCTGAAACAGGAAAATGAGGAGATGATCCTCCTTCCCAATAAGGGCGTGTATCGAAAAAAGGACATCCTCGAATTCAAGAAAAACCTCGACGTTCTGAATAACCTCGGATTGGAGCCGGACGCCGGTTTCCAGCGTCTCCATGCGCTGCAACTCGGGGGAGAATCCGGAAAAGACCTTATGGCTCTCGCCGGAAGGGACGAAGCCTTCCACAAACTTGCGGAAAATGCGCAAAAGATGTTCGAGGCTTTCCAGGGCATTCCTCCCTGCCATCTGGATGAGAAAACCCGAAGCCGGCTTCGTCCCTATCAGCATTATGGCGTGGATTTCATCTCATGGGCATGCGTAACCTTCGGCGGCGCCATCCTTGCCGATGACATGGGCCTGGGGAAAACCCTCCAGGCGCTCGCCATGCTGAACGCCCTGCGTTCAAAGGAAAAACAGCCTCCCCCATCCCTTGTTCTTTGCCCGGCAAGCGTTGTTCACAACTGGCAGAGGGAGGCCTCCCATTTTGCCCCCAACCTCAGGATCGGAGTGATCGAAAGCGGCGCCAGGCGGCAAAGAATATACAAACATCTGAATGAATACGATCTGATAATAACAAACTACGCCCTTGCCAGAAAAGACAGAGAGTTTCTCTCAACGCGCAAGTGGTTTCTGGTTTGCGTCGATGAAGCACAGGCGATCAAGAATCCACAGGCAGCCACATCCCGCGTGGTGAAGGATATCATGAGCGATTACCGGCTGGCTCTAACCGGCACGCCCGTTGAAAATCGTATCCTGGACCTCTGGTCCATTATGGATTTTGTCATTCCCGGATTCCTTCCGGCTCATTCCGCCTTTGAGAAAAAATGGCGGGAATCGGACAATGAGGCGTTCTATCGCATTTTGCGCGCCCGGCTGCGCCCCATTCTCCTGCGGCGATTGAAGTCCGACGTGGCGCCGGAACTGCCCCCCAGAATCGAGGAACGACGCGATTGCGAGATGACGCCAAAGCAGAAAAAAGTTTACCTGGCGGAACTCCGGAAAACGCGGCTCATGCTCGAATCCGCGCAAACCAAAAGGATCGCGGGAAAAGAGCGAATCCAAATTCTGGCGGCGCTGACGCGCCTGCGGCAGATTTGCTGCGATCCGGCAATCATTGGCATAAAGGGAACGGATTCGGGAAAAACCTCAGTTCTCCTGGAACTGGTGAATGAAATCCTCGCATCCGGACAAAAAATCCTGGTTTTTTCACAGTTCGTCCGGATGCTCGAACGCATAAAAACCCATCTGGAATCCGCCGGAATCCCCTTTTACATGCTCACCGGAAAAACAGTCAAACGAAAGGAGCTGATCGAGCGCTTTGAAAACGATTTTACGCCCTCGGTTTTTCTGATTTCCCTCAAGGCGGGAGGCTTGGGATTGAACCTCGTTTCCGCATCCCATGTCATCCTGTTCGATCCCTGGTGGAATCCCGCTGTCGAGGCGCAGGCGATCGACCGCACCCACCGGATCGGGCAGAAAAAAACCGTGGTGGCGTTTCGCCTGGTTACCCAGGGCGCCATCGAAGAGCGGATTCTCGAATTGCAGGAGAAGAAAAGAAAACTGGTGCGGAACATCCTCGAGGAAGAGGCGTTCAACCGCACCCTGAC
>JAFGFK010000381.1 GCA_016931135.1 Candidatus Sumerlaeota bacterium
AGGCGCGGTATTCCTTTCTCCTTCCGTAAAAACCGTAATCGAGCTTGGGAAGGGGAACATAAAAGGAGAAATCGATCTTTTTCGGGATAGTGGAGATATTTTGCCCTTCAGGTTTTGTTTTCAAAGGCTCCTTACAGGAAAGAAAAAGAACCGGCGCAAATGCATCGGGTTTGATACGATAATCATCGGATAACAAAATCGCCCTCCGAGCTGCAGCCATCGCCATATCCGGCGATCTTCCCTCAAGGAGTTTCGTATAAAACGTTTCGGCAAAAAGAATGCCGGATTCATCGAGTATGGAGAACTGCATGGCGATAACCACAGGGATATTTTTCCGCGCCAGGCTCCGCGCCAGATCGCGAAAACCTGGGGCGTTGCTGGTTTGCGCGGTGAAACACCCGGAAAGAACGATCACCCGGAAATTCCGCTCCCCCTTTTCCAAGGTATGGAGAAAATCCGCAACGCTGGTGGGGCGTTTCCTGCCCCCGTCATCCTCCAGAAAAATGCCGCCGCCTTGTTCCGCGGAAATACCATGCCCTGTATAATGCAGGATGCTGAATCCCTCTTCCAGCCGATCCTCGATCACAAGGACCTTCGCCTCATCCTCGAATTCCACAAGGAGTTTTCCCTTTCCCGAAGAGGCGTTCGTGGCGCGAAGAAGGATTTCCTGTTCCTTCTCTATCAAGAGCCGTTCATGATCCTTGAGATCAATGGGAGAGGATAGGATGGAGAGCATTTTTACGGGGAGGGGAATTTCGGGAAAATCTGTTTTCGGTTTTATATCCAGCGGGAGGCGCGTGAGGGAGGTCTTCACCCCAGCTGATATGAATTCTTCTCCATCGAAGAGGGTTTCCCAGGGAAGGATTTCCAGTTTTTCCGCATCGCGGGAAATCCGGATGCAAAGGGTGAGAAAATCGCTTTTTTCTTTATAATCCCTCCATATTTTTTCCACATCTTCCGTAAAAATCTTTTGATAAAGTTTCCCTCCAAATTCCTTCATGCGATTCAGACGTTCCTCGGGATTCCTGCGATCCAATTGAGAAACCTCGAATTCCGTGAGAAAGGAAAGATCGTATTCAAAGGCGCATTCCCCCAGAGGTTGGGCGTTATTGCGTTCATAAAATTCGAGTAAAAATCCCTTTTTCCCTTTTTTACGGATATGAATATCGAGCGTTGTATTCATTGTACTATCCCCCTATTTATTCCCCCGAAAAAATTAAAACAAGGGCGTATTCCCGTTGGGTTAATAAATTAGATTGTTATATGTTCAATAAAAAGGAGTCAAGGGGAATGGAGGGGGGGGCGATAGTTGCAGGCTGTATGTAGTGGGTGGTTTTTGGGGGAAAATATAAAAGGAAAAGGAAGTGGCGCTCACCAGATGGAATATAATCATTTCCTCAAGTCAGGAATCTTCAGATTTGATAAGATCAGGTTTATGAAGTATGATAGGGAGCGCATGGGAGAATCTCAGGAAATCTTTATCAATGGTAAATATTGAAAAGTGATTCCGGGCAGCCGTCGCGCAAATAAGAAAATCCGTATTGGAACCCTGGATGCCTTTCGATTGGCATATATTGAAGCATCTTGCGGCTTCAATGTAATCTTCTGTTTCGCAAACCCAGTCAGGAAAGTTTTCAAGATATTTTTGTAATTTATCGAATTGGTTTTTATCCCGAATTCCGGAAAGGATTTCCTGCCTGATATGCCCCAACATCTGAACCTTGTGGTCTAATATCAAATTTCTCAATTCAAGAACACAATCTACAGAATGTTTACGATTTCGGCGCAATGCCAAAGACCATACGCATGTATCAACAATAACCTTCACGATCGTCTCCGCTGGCGCTTGTAATCATAGTTTGGATCAAAATCTATCTTACCGAAGAGGGAAATAATTTTTTCCTGTTTCAGATTCCGGACATATTCCTGAAGCGCAGTGGTAACGGCCGCCTTCTTTGTTTTGTGCCCACCCAGTTTTTTTGCCTTCATAATGAGATTATCATCGATTTGTAAATTTGTCGCCATATTAACCGCCTCCATACGACACAAATACTCACACATTATATTGTGTGAAGTCAATATTTTCTTTGCGATCTCAGCGCCTTTGGGCGAGGTTTTCCTGAAAGAACCTGAGCCATTCCGCCGTGATGGCGTCGCCGATGGTTCCGGAACGTCTGCACTCCTCCATGGTTTTGCCCCAGTAAAAACCGATCCAGCCAGATGCGATTTCCCGAGAGGCATTCATGAATTCCTCGATATCGGATATGTGGCAATTCAGGGGAAATATCTCCTCGATGACAATCGGCTTCCCAACCTGAAACATCTTAAGATTTTCAACCGCTTCTCCTACCTTGCCCCTTTCGGGATAGATATGAACGGAAATATAATCCAGTTCATCTGCGAGTTCCTTTGGATCGAGGCTTGTTCCGAATTTTAAATTGAACATGCCTGTGGTTATGAGCGTTTTTTTGTCATGTTTCCTGATGGAAGTTGTCAGTTGCCGAATCCAGTCTTTCGCGATATCGGATCCGGGGCGGTCCGCGCGATCCAGTGTGATGAATTGCACGAAACATTTTCCCCCAAAGGGAGGCGCCAGCCAATCCCCGGGTTTTCTTTTTTCCCCCGGAACCAGGGGTTCGTTCATCAGGTTGTAACAAAACACAGCCGGATTTCCCGCGCATGTTTTGGCAATCGCCTCCCAGAAATTCGCCTGTACCCGCCACCTTTCTTTTTCCGATAGTTCATCATACCATTTGGGAACATCGTGTTTGTGGTAACATCCCAAACCTGTGATATCGAGGCGGAGTTCGAGGCTTCGCGACAATTCCAAAAGGTCTTTCAATTTATGGAGGGATTGAGTTGTGGGTTGATCGGGGTTTGACATGAATTTTGCCACTTGTAGATGGATACGCACAACGTTAGCGCCAAGTTCTTTCATCTCCCGGAAATCCTCTTCCAGCTTGAGCCATTCGTTTACCCAGTAATCCTCGATCAGCCTTCCGTTTTCGTCATGGTCGTAATTGAAACCCAGGGGAGGAAAAATTTTCCCCGATCGCTCCAGAACAAAAGAACGATTGTCTTTTGAAATGCGAACGAATTCCATATCCGCTCCGGAAGCAAAACAGGGGATACCGGCAACGGCAAAGCCGAACAAAAATGAAAAATGAAAAATGAATGTATGAAAACTAATACTCATAATACCGGAGTGACTTTCAGCAGTTTGACTCCGTGTTCCGGAATCTTGACTGTGATGGCATCCCGCCATTCCCCGAGCTCGTGTTGTTTCCATACATCCCGAACGTTTTGTTTACCTGTGAGTTTGATGTCTTCCCAGCGAAGCTTGAATTCGATCCCGTCATCGAGAAGGATGTCGCGGTCTGCCGCATCAAAGATTCCCACGGCTTTTGAACCATCCGCCAGATTCTTCACCCAAACCTGGATATCGTTTTCATTGATGAGGCATTGAGCCTGCTTTCCAAGTTTGTCCTGGTTGATCGCCAGAACCTCATCGTTGGTGATCAGGTTGAGCGTAAAATTATCCAGCTGGGTAAGATCGCACCCCAGAAGAAGGGGGGAGGACAGGAGACACCAGAGGCTGATGTGGGTGTATTGTTCATCAGGCGTGAGTCGCGAATCGCGCAGGTTGGGTCCCCATCCGACTTTTCCTATGACCAGCATATCCGGATCGTTCCAATGACCCGGTTGGGCGTATTGCGCAAGCCTTGCCTGGGAAAACCCGATCTTGGACATGCTTTCCCATGTATCCACGATATCGCCGGTTGTTCTCCAGAGGTTGCCGCCGACTTTGGCGCCCCATTCCCAGGGATTTTTATGTCCCCAGTTGCAGATGCTGAAAACGATATCGCGCCTGCATTCCTTTATTGCCTCGCCCATGATCGTATAAGCAGGTTCCGGCTCCATTCCCTCCGTGTTGCACCAGTCGCATTTCACGTAATCAACGCCCCATTCGGCGTAGCGCAGGGCGTCGATTTTTTCGAAGCCTTTGCTGCCCTCGTAACCGCCGCATGTTTTGGTTCCGGAATCCGTGTAAACTCCGAACTTGAGTCCCTTGCTGTGGATATAATCCGCAAGCTCCTTCATGTCGGGAAATTTTTCATTGGAATTGATCTTTTTTGTCGTTTCGTCTCTTTTACCCTGCCAGCAATCGTCGATATTGATATAAGACCACCCGTGGTTGATGAGTCCTGACGCTGCCATGGCGTCCGCTGCCGCCTTGATTTTATTTTCGTCAACCGCGCATCCCCAGCAGTTCCATGAATTCCACCCCATGGGCGGGGTTTGCGAAAGGGCTGCCCCCACGCGGAGATCGAAGGATTTTTTATCTTCGCCGAATTTGTTTTTCGCTGTAACGGTTATGGTACAATCGCCTTTAGATGATGTTTTGCCCTTGATGCTGTTGGATTCCGAATCGTAAATCAAGCCGTTGGGAAGGTTGAAGACCGCAACATCAAGGGGGCGCCTTCCCACAATGGGAATGTAATAAAGAAAGTCTTTGTTTTCGCCTGCGCCGATGACATCGGGGCAATTGATGCGCGGCGCGCCCCTTTCCCCCGGGGATAATATGTATTTCTCCTTTTTCGGCTGATCGATGGCTTCCGGCATGGCGTCGCTTTTTTCATCCATGACGATTACCGCATCCGCCCAATCGGCATGATCGAAATTAATTCCGTCACCCCCAGCGGTTACAATCAGATACAGGAAGTTTGCGCCGGTTAAATCCGCCTTCGCCTCTTTTGCGGTGTCACCCTTTTTCATGACATCCGAATCAAAAACCTTCTTCTCATCCGCATAAACCCGGAAACTGACGCTTCCCTTTTCTTTCTTGATTTCATCGTCCATTCCCACATACGCGGAAAAGGATTTTGCCCCACCCTTCAAATCAATGATCATGCGGCTTGTGGCATGAGTTCCCACTCCGCGATCGAATTTCTTCTCATTGATAGTGATTGGATTCCCATCAACGGAAAGATTCTTTTGGGGCTTGCCCCAACCCTGCGTAATCTTCGTGATGTCCAGATCCTCCAGGCGAACGATGCGTTCCCCCTGCGCCTTGATATATACGGGCGCAAGCGCAAAGATAATCATGATGGAAACCAGCAAAAATGTTCCCTTTTCCATAGTTCCAACCTCCCAAGTGAAAAATTTTATTATTCGTTCGAAAGAACTTCTTTCTCCTTTTGAACCTTCAGAAATTGAAGGGCGTCCAGCGCCAGCCGCTTCCCTTCGGATTTTTCATTCTTACCGATGCATCGAAAAGCGATCTTATGATTGCCGGAAGATAATTTCAAGACGCCCATTTTATTTTCCTTTACCCAGGGGAAAATGCCGGGTTCATACAAATCGAGTTTTTCTCCCAGAGGCTCCTTATCCATAAAAACCTCAAACCGCCCTCCGGCGCGAGTCTGATAAGTCTTTACGACAAACTCGTATTCCCCCTCTTCGGAAAGTGTGAAAGGCAGGGTTAGTTCATCCCCGCTTTCTGGCGGTTTCCATTCGAGCAATGCGCTGCGGCTTAAATCCTCGCCGAAGAAGCTGATATGCGCATCGTGGAATTCCCCTCCAGTGGCTTCCGCCTCTTCGGCAAAATCCTCTCCCTCCCAGAGCCCCGGTTCCCTTTCCTGCGGCTTTCGGAAAAACGGGATTCTCTCTTCAACCGGCGCAATGGCAGGCTGCGCTCCATGCGGCTCCCCCTGGTACCAGTATGCCACACTCGAATAATTGTCCTCCCGTTCGTTATTGATGAACCCGTGTTCTATTTCCACCCTCAGATATTCTTTGAACGGAACCGGGTCCTCGATGTGATAGCGATACACGTTCCACAGGTCGCCCTTTCTCCAGGCAAGGGGCCAGCGCCATTCCTTTGCCTCCCCTTCATTCATGTACGGTTTGCTGTGAACGATATTTCCATCGTTTGAAATCCGGGCGCGAAGAGGCATGCCGATGTAAGGATAGGCGAATTCCTCCTTGTAACACCATGCCCCGCTGAAATAATCCTCCGAACCTGTTCCCCAAAGGGTGGGCGTAGTTTCGCTATCGATGTAGAATTTGTCATCCCCTTCCCCCCACCAGCCTTCCGCATTCTGTTCGATGGAAAGATGGCATCCCACGAAGTGCCCGCGCCCCACCGCTTCCATGATGACATAGGGCTCCCCCTTTTTGCAGGGCATTGCCTGGCGATATTGCGCATGAAAACAGGCGAGGTTGGGTTTGGGTTTATCGTATTTCCGGTAATCGACATAATAAAAAAAGGACGAACAGCGAAGCCTTCCCTCGTTGGTAATCGTAATTTTTGCGCTTTTATTGAACGGCATGTTCCACCAGCAGTTCATTCCCCCGCCGCTCCCTACGGAAAGAGGCAGGGCGCTGTAGGAATAAACAAGGGCGTGACCCAATCCGAAAAAATCACCAAGCGGCGCCTCGATGCACGGCGTTTCCGCTCCGTCAAACCAGGCGCGAATCACCAGCTTGCGAAGCGCCGTTCCACCGGGATATCCCATGGTGCACCATATATGCGTGATGCAGCCCGGTCCCTCGATATCCGCAATGATTCTGGTTTCTCCCGGGTTGATGGGAACATTATCCGCATTGCCGCCGGAACGATCGAAGCTGGATTCCCTGAGCGCCGAATAATCCTTGTATTGCGGGAGCGTTTCCAGCGATTCCGCAAAAACATATCCCGAAAGGAATAACCCAAGAATGATCGCAATCACGGAATGTCGATATTGATTAACCTGTTTCATATAGAATTCTATTCTGCGTTCATCACATATTTTTATGATTGAATATTAGGAATCTCTTTATTATTAGCAAGAACAAATTGAATCCTGATAGAACCCGAAAATATCTTTTACGGGAAGAGGTGATTGTATGTTACTAACAAATCTGAAAACGGAATTTCTGGAGAATCCTGTGGGGATCGATATTTTAAAACCGCGCTTCAGCTGGGAACTCGAATCC
>JAFGFK010000382.1 GCA_016931135.1 Candidatus Sumerlaeota bacterium
GAAGACAGGCTTACCTCCCGCCATTTGAATGATGGTTTTATAATGAGGCCAGGTGGGGATCGGGATAATCGCCTCGTCTCCATCGGCGATCAGGGCAAGGACTGCCATACAAATCGCCTCGCTTCCCCCCAAGGTCACGATGATTTCGGATTCCGGATCGTAATGTCTGGTTGTCTGGCGCTGGATAAATCTGGAAATAGAATCTCTTAAAGCGGGATCGCCGCGGTTGGGCAGATAGTGGACGAAACCGGCTTTGAGGGCGTCGATGGCAGCCTGTTCCACATTCGGGGGGAGTTTCCAATCGGGTCTTCCTATTTCGAGGTGAAAGACCTTTTTCCCTTGTTTTTCCAGGGCGTTTGCCCTGTCAAAAACCTGCCTGATTCCCGATGCGGGCAAAAGTCTTCTGATCATAAGATCTTCCTTTGTTCCAGATAACAATATATTTCCATATATTCACGTATATTACTGTAAAATATAATAAAGACATTTACCCGCATAAGGACTATGATATCAAGTCATTTCTTATGGGAGATCTAGTAATTATCGTATGCTTTGATTAAACTTATAAATAGCAATCTGTGTGGAATCCTCATATACCTTGTAAAGATAAGGCAATTTTTCAGGCGAGCTTATGAAAATCTTTTTTTCCTCAGGTCCATAAAACATATAATCAAGTCGATATCCCTTCATGATTTCCAATATATCAGTCTTTCTTCTTTCCTCGAAATCAGACAACGCCTTTGTCAATACATCATCAGGAACCTTATTATCATCCGTAAAGGAATAGAGGTCTCTTTCGGGTACGATTTTTTTCAATCCCCAGAAGAGATATCCATAGGGCCATTTAGCCAGGATGGAGCGGAAAGAGGAGGAATCATAGCCGGTCAGGATGAAATAATTCAAGGCGCGCTGCCGGAAACTTTCACGAGAAGGATTCCACTCATGAAGGGCGTTCTTGCACAGATAGACCGCATTATGGGTATAAAGAGGTATGCGTTCCGAAACCTCGAAAGAGGCGAGAACCACGCTGTCGGGGCGCGCGTTTTCCCGGAGCCACTGGAACGGCGCTGCAAGATACTGGTTTTCACGCGCATTTCTTTCAACGCGGATAGATATATGCGCCTGTCGCGTCAATCCGGAAAATAATACTACGAGAAAAAGTCCAAGGGAGAGGAAATAAACGAGGCGTTTTGCGGGAAAAGCGGAAAACGCGACAAAATAAAGATAAATCCGGAAATAAATGACAAGCGCCAGGAGTCCCCCGGCGCCCACCATGATGTATAACATCGCATCCTTATAGTTCGGGGATAGTTTGAAATAATAGAAGAAAAGAATCACTCCTCCCATAAAAAGCAAAATAAAAAATCCCAGGGATAAGATCAAAGAAAGCCGGTGGTTCTGGAAAAGTTTCTTTCTCAGGTATTCGCAAAACCTGTTCAGGATATCCCTGCGGTAAAGAATCATCGAGATGGGAAGGGACAATAAAAGGGGAATGATGAACAGCTCATAATGCCAGGGCTGCGCGATCTTTCCGGTAATGACATTCTGATTCATGCAAAGAAGAACAGACGCCGGCATGACAAAGAAAAGGATTCCATTTTCCGAAGAGAGATTCCATGATCTGAGGAACCGGATTCCAAGCAGCAGAATGATGACAGCCGAAAGACAACCCGGGCTGAGAATAAACTGGCGCGATTCGATGCCGATTCCCGGCGTTTTGATCAGAGACAGAATCCGGGGAAATCCGTATAATAATCCGGGCAATAAAACCAGACTGATAGGAACAAGTATGCGGTAGTTCCGGTAAAAAATGGAGAAGATGATCATGAAGAGCATCAGGGCGCCCAGAGATGACCAGAAGTAAAAATATAAACGGTAATTAACATAGGCAAGGATAACAAAAGGGGGAAACCAAAACCATGATTTTCCGGCTTTTACGATTTTAACGAGACAGATCAACGCCATAAGGAAGAAAAGCCCGGAAAACTGGGGATTCACCATGCGCGCCCAGGGAAGGGTGGCAAGGGAATATTGTTCATACCACAAGGCGTTAAGCCCCCAATCCCTTAATACCCTGAAAAAGGGGCGGGAGAAAATATCGAACCAGCCGAAAAGGAGATAAGGGGAAAGGAGATTGAAGGAAGTCCAGAAAATAGCATGATACCTGGGGATTTCCAGGGATCGAAACAGGGCGAACATTAAAAGGAACGCCAGCGCGGGAAAGATAAAACGCATGGCGGATATCCATGTGGAAAGGTTCAATCCCAGTCTCCCCCCGATAAAACCGAGAATCTTCTCCGAGGAAAAAGGGGGAATCCCGCCTTTTCGAGTCGCTCTTCCCTCGAAAAGATAATTGTTTTTGTGATAGTAATGTCCATCCATAGCCGCTTTGATGGAGACGTCGTAGTGCTCCTCATCAGCGGATTGAAGGGGGAATATGCCTTTATATTCCGAACCGAGGCGACACCATACATAGATCATCGGGAGAGAATGAATCACTCCCATAACAAGGGCAAAGGAAATAAGAACAAAAACGAATTTTTTCCCGGATAGTTCCATAAAAAAATATTATCCTTCAAAATCGTCCACGGGCATACCTTGCAAAATATCGAGAATCCTTTCGGACGCCCTTCCATCGCCATAAGGGCTGAGTTTTTTCGCCATCTTCCTGCGCTCATTTTCATCCCTCAGAAGGAGAGAAGCGGCCAGAAAAATCTGTTCTTCATCATCTCCTACCAGCTTGACGACTCCAGCGGAAAGGGCTTCGGGGCGTTCCGTAACGCGCCTTGTAACCAGAACGGGCTTATCGAGAGCGGGCGCCTCTTCCTGTATCCCGCCGGAGTCCGTAATGATCAGATGACACTGGTTCATCATCCAGACAAAATCGGGATAGGAAAGCGGGGGAAGGAGGAGGAAATTCCCGAGACCCTTCAGATGCGCCTCAACGGCGCCCTGCACATTGGGATTGAGGTGAACGGGATAAACGAAACAAACATCCGGGTGATTTTCCGCGAGTTTTTGAAAAGCCCGGAATATCCTGCGGAATGGCTCGCCGAAATTTTCCCTTCTGTGCCCTGTGATCAAAACCATTTTTTCGTATTCGCCCATAACCGCAGCAATCTGCGGAACAGGACAGGGAATACCCTTCACCTTTTCCTTCATCCAATACAAGGCGTCAATGACCGTATTTCCGGTAACAAAGATATTTTTTTCTTCATAGCCCTCCCGGAGCAAATTCTCTTTTGCGCTTTTTGTTGGGGCAAACATGAAGTCGGCAACCGTGGAGGCGGCTTTGCGGTTGATTTCCTCGGGGAAAGGCTCCCACTTGTTGCCGGTTCGAAGTCCGGCTTCCACATAAGCGATCTTTTTTCTCGCATAATATCCGGAAATGGCTCCTGCAAAAGCGGTGGTAGTATCGCCCTGAACCATCACGATATCCGGATCGAACTTCTGAAGGGCGATTTCCATTTCGGCGAATATCCTGGATGTGAGTCCAAAAAGCGTTTGCCCGGGCGTCATGATATTCAAATCCAGATCCGGCTGGATATCAAAGGCGTAAAGCACGTCATCGAGCATCCGGCGATGCTGGGCGGTAACGACTACAATGGTATGGAAGGCGTCGGGGCGCAATCTCGCCTTTTGAATCAGGGGGGCGAGTTTGATCGCCTCGGGTCTCGTTCCGAATACGATCATGATCTTGAGAGGATTTGACATAAATCAGGATTCTCCTATGGTGACAGATATGATCTTTTCCGTAAGGATATTATTATTTTTGATAATCTTGACAGAGAATGAAAAACGATTGGTTCCATTTTCCAGAACAGGAGTTCCCGTGATATACCCGTTCTCCCTGTTGATCGTGAGACCTTCCGGAAGGTTGTCGGAAGAATAGGAATAGACAGGTTGATCCCAGAGTCCGGCGAAATAGGGATCTTTGGAAGTAATCTGTCCCATATATTTCAAGCGCCGGATTTTATAAGTGAATAAACCATTTTTCTCCCACATAATTTCCGAAGGGGAATAGATGAAACCTTCGGGAAGAGTGATGAATTCCGAGGGGGCGCTCTGGCTTCCCCATTTATCCACTGCCACGACCCTGTAATAGATCCGGTTCATATTGGGATATTTTGACTGGGGAGAAACCACCCTTGCCTTGTTTTCCCCTAAATGGAAAAAGAAAAGTTTCTTCTTTTCAAGTTGTTTCATACAATTAGTCGGATAAGCCTTCCAATCGGTTACGCTGTAATCGATCCATGTCATGGTGGGTTTGTCCGTTGTGGCAAAACCTTCAAGGACATGGGGATGATCATAAGGAACGAATCCATAAACATTGATACCATAGATTCTGAAATATCTGGGAGGCGTTCCTTTGGAACCAGCGTCCCAGGTAAGGAAAATCTCATCGTCCTGGATTTCATAACGAAGATTTCGCGGATAATCGGGGAATTCCGGAGTGAATTCCCATACATTGCTCCAATCGCTCACCAGTCCCGCCTCATTGACGGACTTCACCCTCCAGAAATAGGTTTCAACGGGATGAAACAAACCCGGAAAGGGAAGGATATAATAAGGATTATTCCTGGAGAGAGTCA
>JAFGFK010000383.1 GCA_016931135.1 Candidatus Sumerlaeota bacterium
GATGCCCTCCATCAATAAGTATGGTTTCAGATCCTATCTGGCATAAGATCGCGTCGCCATAAATCTGATCTCCCATATTTAGAAAATGGATGGAATACTTTCTTTTTTCTTGATTTGTTGGCATGTCAATACCCTTTTGATTAGAATATTATCGAACATAAATATAATTATTAATATAATCTTATCATATAAAGTCAAATATAAAATCATGGGATGCAACCTTTAAAATCTGATTTCATAACTTGACTAGCGCCAAACGGATGCAATAGGACTATTTTTATGGTGAACAGAAAAGAAAAAGAGAAGCAAAAGACGCGCGTTACGGAAATTTTCGGTTTTGAAAAACGCGCCGAACAGGAATTGCCGCTTTTCCTGGCGAATGTCCCCGCAGGTTTTCCCTCTCCTGCGGATGATTACATCGACCGTAAACTCGATCTGAATGAATTTCTCGTCAAACATCCCGCAGCGACTTTTTTTGTCCGCGTGGAAGGCGAATCCATGACAGGAGCAGGGATTCACTCCGGCGACATCCTGATCGTGGATCGCGCCCTGGAGCCGGCAGACAGAAAAATCGTCATCGCCAATGTAAACGGCGACCTTACCGTGAAACGCATCCGCCAGATCAAAAACAAACTGTATCTTGCCGCGGAAAATCCGGATTTCGATTCCATCGAAATCAATGAAGAAGAAGGGTTAACCATCTGGGGCGTAGTCACCTGCGTTCTTCACCAGCTGACGTAAGCCATTTAATCGCGCTCATTCTTGCTTGCCTTGCCATCTATTCCGCCATATCTTACTAATAGGAGCGATAAATAGATTAAGAATGCTTAACAAAAGGAAATTTAACCACGGGGAACACTGGGATCACGGGGTTAATGGTAATGTATTCCCCCCGTGTTTCCCCTGGTTTATTAATCTCCTTGGATTCCTCTATTCGGGAGATAAAATTATTAAAGTATAACATGCTCCTGTTAGTAAGTTAATGCGGGAGTCTTGAAATGGGCAAATACTCGAAATTACCAAATGAGAACACGATCAATTAAAATTCTCATTGATATTCCCACTGATCTGACTTCTTATTATCTTTTAAGAGTTGTGGCAATTTCTATTACGAGCGCGATTACGAGCGCGAGCGCGATAGTAAGTAGGATCGCCTGCATTGAGTCAGCGTTATTCCGCTTTAACTCCCTTCAATCCCACATCTATGTATTGCCCCCCGATTGCCTGGCTGCAATGAATCGCTATGACGTTTTCGCCTTTTTTAAGCGCCTCTTTCCCCTCAGGATATGGATAATAATTTTCATAATTAGTGGTAAATCCATAAAGATCCACAGCAAGGATTCCGTTGATATAGATTTGGGCGTTTTCATCATGATGCGCATTCAGGATTATTTCAGAAACAGGCAGTTCAGCAAGATTGAATTCCCGCCGAAGCCAGATATCCGATGTATCCCATGTGGTTCCAATAATTCCGCCTGGAGTATCTTTTGATCCGAATCCAGCCTTTCCCGTTTCCCATCCGGAGTCGTCGAATCCGGCTTTATACCAATCTTCCGCTGGTTTTGTGGTTGTGTATCTCCAACCCAGTTGCTCCTCTCTTGCATGGGGCATGATACTATAGAAACGAAGGGGAGGAGGGAGCGGCGCCCAGTTGTTGGGAATTGGTTTGGCGCGGCTGGAATACTTTTCCCGGATTTTTCGATCCTGGAGAAGGGGGATGAACACGCCGCCCACAACAGGCCGGGCTTGAAATCCGATACGTTCGGCATTGGTTGTATCATACCAATCGGTCATGGGAACCCTCTGGGGAGTTGCGTTTAACGCTTTGTACAATGGAGAGATCAAGGACCGGAAATCATCCCGATTTTCAGTAAGACATGCTGCCCATACAAGCCAATCCATCTTGGCGTTGCTGCTCCTGTTATCAAGAGGTACGCCGAATGCGTTCTGCATCTTATAGTACCAGGCGAGTTCCTTTTCCAGAATTGTATTCGGGAAGAGTTTGAAATTCAGGATACGATCCCATACAAGATTGTATTTCAGACTCCATGTGCCTGGTTTGTCAAAGGCAAGGCGGTAGTGATCGCCATCATCCGCCATGCGCGCCCATTGCGATGCAAAGTCTTCCGCAGTTTTCCGAAACAAGTCCGCCTGTTCCATTCTTCCCGAACGTTTGCACAAATCCGCATACGCAGCCAGCGCTATAATGGCTTTTGCGGAAAGGTTGACATTATGCGCCAGGTGTCCTGTAAAATCGTCCGTACACAGCTGGTTCTCCGGATCGAGTCCCTTTTCCTTAAGGTATTGCGCCCACCTGGTGATTATCTGCCAGTAATTATCGGCAAAATTTGTGTTTCCCTCGATCTGGGCAATGGCATCGAGGAGGATGAGCATATTGCCGCTTTCCTCAATCGGCATTTGATTTTCCTCGGTTTCTTCCCCTCCACCATACGCTTGGCCCGTGGCAAAGGGATAGGTTCCGAGGTCATGAGGGGCAAAGGGATGTTTCCAGGAGGATGACGCCGCATAAACAAGCAGGGGAGCAAGAGACGCCTTGGCAAGCCCGGGATGGAAAAGCAGAAACTGGGGATTCATCGGATAAATGACATCCACGGTGCCGATACATCCATTGGAGAAACATTCCTTTGGGAAAAGGAGTGGCTGTCCATTGGAATCAGCGGCGAGCTTATTCCCCGCCACGCCCTGGCGGTAGGCAAGAGCTGCAATGAGGGCGTATTCCCTGCCTCCGGCTTTCTCGAGGTCTTCCATCAATTCCCGATCGAACTTCATGCAGTCTTGAACGATATTTTCATAATCCATGTAAGATTGTTTCAAAAGGCTGAGGGCGTCTTCATGTTTCAATCTCCAGTAAGATCGAATCTTTTGGGAAAAAAATCGGATGCTGAAGATATCATCATAAGCAAGGATCAAAAAACGCTGGCAGGATTCTTCCGAAACCTCCCCGCATTCCATAACTGAGGCAAGCGCGGGGTGATTATCTTTGGGCGCTCTTGGTTTGCGTTCATCCTCTTTTATGGGAAATGCAATGCCTGATGCAAAACAATCCTGAGATTTTTGCCGGTCGTTTATTGAAAGGGAGTTTTGATCTGATTTTGGCAAAGCAAGGTACAGATGTCCCCAGTCGATTCTCATATCATCGCCGGATTTTCCCAGGATCAATTGTTTATCTATTCCGATTTTCATGATGTTTAGCAATGGATTATCCATAAAGGACCATGTAACCGGTTGTTCGGGGGAATCAACGGCAAGTTCCGAGGAGGCGTCAAAATAGAGCGATACCTTGTGTTTCTTTTTATCAAGACTGCGGATTTCCCAGATCAGATAAGTTACAGGGCGGGAATAAATATCCAGATCATAAGGAAAACAAGGGGACAGAAAAGAAAGATTAATCCCGACCATTTCATCGGCAAAGGAATAAATCGAGCGCGTGGGCAGGATTTCAAGATTTGTCTGGGGAAGCGGAAGGATTCGGGAGGGTTCTTCTCCCATGAGACGATAAACCTTGCCGTCGATTCTCGCCATGCATGTAAGGCGATGGGGTTTTCCTGTCCAATGGATTGTGGGCGATTCATAAAGTGCATCGGCGGGAGACCAGACGCTGAAATAAGGATCGCAGGTAACAAGGGGAACAGCCGGAGGGCGGAATGGTTGCTTTTGTTTTTCAATGGCAAAAAGCCCGGGAACCAGCAGTAACAGCGATGGTACAATCCCCATCAGGGGCAAGGCTTTTTCTCTCATTTGTTCCTCCTTCAAAGAAGATATCGATCTTTTCCCTCATGGATAAAAATGCTTTGTTAATGAGGGAGATGAATGGAAAGTCAAGGGAAAAGGGGTAGATGGGCAGCATTTACCCTTCGATTTTTTATTTGCTTGCTGTTTGAATCGAGATGATCGTATTATTACTGGGTAGTAAAACTGGACAAGGCGCTGGGAAGGTGAAAAAGATTTTCGCATTGGTGGATTGCAACAATTTCTACGCCTCGTGTGAACGCGTGTTCAATCCGCGATTCGAGGGAAAGCCTGTTGTGGTATTATCCAATAACGACGGCTGCGTGATTGCCCGTTCGGAAGAGGCAAAAGCGATCGGCGTCAAGATGGGACAGCCCGCCTTTCAATCCGAAGGACTCTTTAAAAAACACGGCGTCCTGGTCTTTTCCTCCAATTATTCCCTGTACGGCGATATGTCGGATCGCGTCATGGAAACCCTCGAACAATTCACCTCCGATATCGAAGTTTATTCCATTGACGAGGCGTTTCTTGCGCTTCCTTATGACGCTTCGGAGGAAATCACCAATCATGCGCGAGACATACGTCAAACCGTGAAAAAATGGACGGGAATTCCCGTTTCCATCGGGATCGGCTCTACAAAAACCCTTGCCAAAATCGCAAGCAAGATCGGAAAGAAAAACCCCAGCCTCAAGGGCGTTTTCAATATCGCAGAACATGAAAGGATGGATGAAATCCTGGGCAAATTTCCAGTGGGTGATATATGGGGGGTGGGACCCCGATATGAAGCCTTTCTCAAAAAGCACGGAATCAACACCGCCCTTCAACTCAAAAACTCGAGCGACGCCTGGGTAAAAAAACACATGTCGGTTATGGGGCTCAGAACAGTCATGGAGTTGCGGGGCGTTCCATGTTTTTCTCTCGAGGAAATGCCGGTTCCCAAAAAAGGGATCATGAGTTCCCGCTCCTTTGGAAGACCGGTTGAATCCCTCGATGAACTCAAGGAAGCCCTGGCATCCTATACGGCTTGCGCGGCGGAAAAACTACGCTCCCAGAATTCCGCAGCATCGATACTGCATGTTTTTCTCATGACAAACCGGTTCAAGAAAAATGAACCTCAATACTACAGCTCCTCCACCACGGTCCTTCCCATCCCGTCTTCCTACACCCCGGAAATGATCCGGTTCGCTCAGGAACAATTGGAAAAGATTTATAAATCCGGGTACCGGTACAAGAAAATCGGCGTTTTTCTTGCCGAAATCGTATCACAGGATCGCATTCAGTTGAATCTCCTTTCCCTCGATTATCC
>JAFGFK010000384.1 GCA_016931135.1 Candidatus Sumerlaeota bacterium
GCCCGCGCTCGCGCCGAAAATGGCGAACTTGCCTTCGGCACAGTGGACTCCTGGCTCCTCTATAAACTCACAGGAGGACGCGTCTTTGCCACCGACGCTTCCAATGCCTCACGCACTCTCCTGTATAACATCCACTCCCTTCAATGGGATGATGAACTTCTCACCCTCTTTGGCGTTCCGCGCGCCCTGCTTCCCGAGGCGCGTCCTTCTTCGGAAATCTATGGAGAAACCGACAAGGGATTGCCAATCCCGGGCGTTCCGATCGCCGGTGTTGCCGGCGATCAGCAGGCTGCGCTTTTCGGGCAGATGTGCATCCAGCCCGGCATGGCAAAAAATACCTATGGCACCGGATGTTTCATGCTTATGAACGCCGGCGACTCGCCCGTTGTCTCCTCGAATCATTTGCTTTCAACAGTGGGATGGATACTTGGTGGAAAAACCAGTTATGCACTGGAGGGAAGCGTATTTGCCGCCGGGGCGGTTGTTCAGTGGCTTCGCGATGGATTGGGACTGATCCAGCATGCTCCCGAGATCGAAATCCTTGCCAGTTCCGTTCCTGACAATGGGGGAGTGGCGTTTGTTCCCGCATTCACCGGTTTGGGCGCGCCTCACTGGGACCCTCACGCCCGAGGAACAATCTGCGGCATCTCGCGGGGAACTCGCGCAGGCAATATTGCCCGGGCGGCTCTCGAGGCAATCGGTTTCCAGGTAGCGGACCTATATGACGCCATGCGCGCCGATTCAGGAATGAGTATTCCGGAACTGCGCGTGGATGGCGGAGCCGCTGCCAATAACCTGCTGATGCAAATCCAGGCTGATCTCCTGCAAATGCCATTGGTGCGCCCGGAAATGACGGAAATTACCGCTCTCGGCGCCGCCCTTTTTGCCGGACTTGCTGTCGGTTTCTGGAAAGACCTTGATGAACTGGCTTCGATATGGCGCGTGGAACGGCGTTTCGAGCCCCAAATGCCGCCCAGCCAGGCTGCTGCCCTCCGCAGCCATTGGGCAGAGGCTGTCCTCCGCTCGAAAAACTGGGGATCAGCGTCAAAATAAAATCTACCCGTAAAAAAATTGAATCTTCCATTCCGGAAAACTGATATTATGATTGATGATAGATGGCGTCTGTTGTATTTCCTGGGATGATTTTTAAAAATCTTGAAGAATGAAAAAAATGTCGGATCTATACTCAAAGATGATATCCTATCTCCTGTTCCTGATCTTGTCCCTTTTTTTCTGCCTTTCCTGTGAGACCCCCCCGGAAAAACCTGCCCCCTGGGGACCCTGGTCAAATCCCATCCTCGTGAATCCTTTTGATCTCCCCGGTTTGCCCTATGGCTCCTATATGAATCCCCTATACGTGGAAAATAATGGCGAAACGCTTTATTTCATTCTGTCTCTCTGGGATCCTTACGATGTTTTTCTCATGAAGGTGAAACTTATTGCTGAATAACCGGGATATTCTCTTGAGCGCGCTTCTGTTATGATTTACCGGAACATCCAGAGATTGAAATGATTCCGAAAGCCGAAGTCCGCAACATGAGGCAGGTGATCCGATGCGCTGGGAACATCCCCGGATTGCAGTCCGTATTGTGTCAGGTCTTCCTCATCCATTTCGGGAGTATATACTATATAATGCTGCGGCGTTTCCAGAATGCTGTCTGTATAAATGATGAAATCCAGCCTGCCCGGATCGTAGCTGCTTGAATTTGATCTCCATGTAAACGACTCCCGCGAGCTTGTATGATAGGAAAGACAATCCTTGAACTCCGATCCATCCCAATCAGGGGAAAAATCCGCGCCGAAGGTTTCTTCATCCACGATATCCCCCTCCAGAAGGGATGATAGCTGCTGCGCCCATCCAACAAGGTTCATATCCCCCAGAAGAATCATGGGCGTTCTCGATGCAATATTGACTGAGCCTCCCGGCATTTTTGCATCCTTGATAAAGGACATGATCCTGTCGATCTCCGCCTGGCGTTGCGATTGGTTGTCCCCCGCCGGAAGGTGGGCATTCACGATAAGAATGGAATCGGATGAAAATTCAAAAGGCGCAGATATTTCCACTACCAGGTTCCCATCAAGATTCCACTTATTCAAAACAGGAAAACGACTCACGGTTTTGCAGTCATTGTTCGATGCAGCGTACCACTCTTCCCCGGAAGAAAGGGGAAGAATCGAGGCGACAAGGGCGCGCGTCTCTTCCGCAGTGTGGTTGTATATCTCCTGGAAATTGATGATATCCGGATCGAGGGCCTGAAGGATTCTTGTGAAATACTCCGTGCGGTAAAAAAATCCATCATTCAGGACATTATACGTCACTATCCTGAGATCGGAGGCTTTTTTCTTATCAAGCGGGATTTTTATATGGGAAGGAAGCGGGTCGCTTGAAAGAGCATAGATGACCGCCCCTGAATCCGGCAGTTTATCCTTCACCCCGTTGTCTTCGTTTCTGAAGACAAGGGAGATCGTTGTGGCAGCCTCCCCGATGGCGAGATCGGGAAAACGGCTTATGGCGATTTCATACTGATCAGAGGACACGGTGGGGGCGCGCCGAAGATCGATTCTATTCCAGTAAAATGTTTCCGTTTCATTACCGTAGTATGTTCCCTGGCGCAGGCCGAATCTCCACCTTAAATCAGCGCCGATACCTTCAACATTCGCGCCGGTTTGCGTATTGTTGTCCCAATCCAGATAGAGATTGATATAATTGCCGGTGTTGATGATCATCTCGGTTCCGATTTCAAATCGCAGGTAAAGATAGTGTTCATCATGGGCGATGAAAAGCCTGCCGAAATCGACTGCTGACCCCCCTTCATCTCCGGAGGGATCAACATGTACCGGCGCCCCATCTCCCCAATCTTGATAAACGCCATCCACGGCAATCGGCAGCGAAACAGCTTCTGCCATTACAGGGAATATCCATATCAATGAAAACAGGAACGATTTTGCTGAGAATATGCTTTTCATTTCATACCTTCATCATATAGAAGAGAAAATGGGACAATGATAGAGTTATGAGATCAAGATTTAAATGAATCAGGAATTGATAAAACGTACTATTGTCCACAAAAACAGGGCGAGCAAACCGCCGGCAATGGCAATTCCAAACATGATTCGATATGCCTTTGTCTTATAGAACGGCTCCTTGAAAATTGCGCCATCAGTATAAGAAAAAAGCGCGTTCGATGCTCCCTCCCGATCGCCCTTGATAAAAAGCCGCAGCGCATATGAAACGGATTCCTTGACTCCTCTGGATAAATCCTCCGTTGAAATAGTTTTGCCCATTGTATTCCGGATTCCTTCCAGGTCTTCCGGATATATGTGGGTTCTGCAGGAACCTTCTGAATCGATCACGATACTGGAGCCTCCATGCGTTTTTCCCGAAAACATGTTCAGGGGAGTAAGACGAACAGGAGGCAGTTTCAATGTAAGAGTATTATCTTTAATATTATAATCGCCCACAAGCCACTCTTCTCCAAGAAACCGCGAAAATCCCTTCATCTCTTCCTGCGAGATAAATAAATCATTTTTCTCAATTTCGTCGGGAATTTCCCCAAAACCGCCGGTAGCGCATCTCAGGAATAGATTGTAATCCATCCTTCTCGGCATATCTTTATTTGTAAAATACAGGACAATGTTGATAACGATCATGACAGCGACAAACAGATAGAAAGGCGCATATCCAAATCCTATCAGGAGAAACGCAATCAGCATCATGGAAAGTGTGAAGACCTGTCCCCACGCATACAGTGACCTGTTCAGACGCAGATAGCGGAGCACATTCCACAATGCCCACAACAGGTAAATCGACCCCAACTGGAAGATAATGAGGGGTCCAAATTTTCCGGCTATGATTCTGGAACCAAATATCACGACAAAAACCATGGCTATTACAATTATTCTATTTCGGCGGAGGATACTTTTTCTGAATCGATGCTCCGGGGAGTCCTGGATATTTCCCTCCATCTTTCTCCCAATCCATGTCATAAAAGATCCGAAAACAAAGATCTGCCCGAGAGATATCCAGAAAAGAAAAGAAAGACCGGCAAACCATTTAAATAATATGCCTCCGAATCCGGTTGTTCCCATCGGAGATGCAGGAAGAAGCGACATGATAGAGCCTGAGAATTTTTTGCCTGGTTTCAGGTTTTGCAGAGCGTTTTCCAGCCGCTGCTCCATTTCATCTCTTAGCGCTTTTCTTGCCCGGTGCAGCCGTGTCTTCATGGCGTCCTCTGTTATATTGAGTATTTCCGACGCCTCACGGATGCTCTTCTCTTCCATGTAAAAAAGCGTTAAAGCCTCGCGATGCCTTTCGGGAATCTGGGTTAGCGTGAGCCGCAGCGATTCTTCCAAACTCGGTTCAGACTCCCTTGCGGGTGATGTTGACATTGATTTCTCAAGTTCCCAGCGTTTGATCATCTGCAGATGCCGGTGATTTTTTCTTTTTATGGAAATGCTGATGTTTCTTGCAATGCGGGCGAGCCATCGCCCGAACTTTTCCGGTTGGCGAAGGGTTCCCAGGTACCGGAAAGCCTTGATGAAACTTTCCTGCGCCGCATCCTCCGCCAGGTCCGCATCCCCCAAATTGCTCCATGTAATGGCATAAACCATTTTCTGGTGTCTTTCCACAAGTCGGGCGAACAGTTCGCGATCGCCCCCCAGGACTGACTTTATGATTAATCCGTCTTCCAAGTTAGTTTATTCCTCCTTTAATAGAATTCATACTTAAAGACGCCCCTCCATGTCAAAGGTTACAGCTGAAAATATATTGGATGCCATAATAACGCTTGAAAGTAATATCGCTTAATGACCAATATCGGATATGTTTTAGGAGTAAAACGATGAATAAACAAAAAATGCCGCCAGTACATCCTGGGAGATATTTCAGAATACATGTTACTTATTGCGGGAAGACCGGGAAACCTGTGGGCGTCTTTGGCGCGTGCCATCACCTGAAACGCGCCGGAAGGTTGACTCCTGAGGAGGTCAAAGTCTTCGAGGACATCGATGCCTGGTACAAGGAATTTCTGCCCGAACCTCCCATTTACGCAGACGGCAATCCGCAAAAGGCAATTACATGGTTCAAGGATACAGCGGAGGTGAGGGAACTTGTGAAGAGGCTGGACATGCTTGTTTCATTACTGGAAAAGTATGGAGTTGAACATCAGATATCGCGAACAGCAACTCCCGGAGAGATCATTTACGAAGACCAGTTCCAGGTTGCAGTGATATAACGGCGCAGCGGAGCCACAGCCAAATTATAAAATGAAAAATAAACAACGAAAAATATATCTTTACAAATATATAAAACCCTTGATGATCAGGTTCACCCTATTTCAAAATTAATGGGTAAATATTGCGATGTTCCCATGTCACTGGCGGACGCCTGCCTCGTACGTCTCGCTGAAATCATTTATAGGGGCGCAAAAAAATTTGTCATAAAATGTTTCCCGGTTCAGGAAGCGCCACCCTAAATACTGATCACCGATCCCTGTTCACTGAAAAACCCCTTGACTTTATCTCCCACTTTTAAAATATGAAATCCGTTATTTTTTACGAGATCAAAAGAACATCTTATGCGGCATCAGTCGAAAAGACAATAAACATGATAATCATATAATACAGGTAAGGAGAATTATACATGGGACGCTATGTGGGTACAGTGGCAAGGGGCATCCGCCTTCCAATCATTCGCAAAGGCGATGCACTGGATGAAATGGTTGTTCAGCGCATTCTTGAGGCATCTGAAACGGAAGGTTTTTCCATTCGCGACAGGGATGTTGCGGGAATTACCGAGTCGATCGTGGCTCGCTCTCAGGGCAACTACGCCACTATAGATGACATTGCCGCTGATCTCCAGTCGAAATTCGGCTCCGACATTCTGGGAATAGTCTTCCCCATTCTCAGCCGCAATCGCTTTGCGATTCTCCTCAAAGGCATTGCTCGAAGCGCAAAACATATCGTTCTCCAATTCAGCTATCCATCCGATGAGGTGGGAAATCAACTCATGGAAGAAAGCCTGCTCGATGAACATGGCGTGAATCCCTGGTCCGATCACCTTACGGAAGACCGGTTCACGCAGCTTTTCGGCGGATGCCTGCACCCTTTCACAGGCGTTGATTATATAAAGTATTACAGGTCATTGATCGAGGGAGAGGGTTCTTCCTGCGATATACTTTTTTCCAATCATCCACAGACCATTCTTTCCCATACACGCAAGGTTCTGGCTTGCGACATTCATACCCGCGCCCGCACGAAACGCCAGCTGCTCGCCGCCGGAGCGGAAAAGGTATTCTGCCTGGATGAAATCCTGTCTGCCCCCATGAACGGCTGCGGATTTAATCCTGATTATGGTCTTTTAGGCTCGAATAAAGCCACTGAAGAAACCGTGAAGCTCTTTCCCCGGGAATGCCAGACCCTGGTTGATCGGGTTCAGGAATTAATCAAAGAAAAAACAGGAAAAACCGTGGAAGCGCTGGTATATGGCGACGGCGCATTCAAGGACCCGGTGGGTAAAATATGGGAACTGGCGGACCCTGTGGTTTCTCCCGGATATACAAAGGGATTGAATGGCTCTCCCAATGAATTAAAGCTCAAGTATCTCGCGGATAATCAGTTCGCCGGTTTAACCGGGCAGGAACTGCATAATGCCATTGTAAACCAGATCAAGCAGAAAAAAGATGATCTTGTCGGATCAATGGAATCTCAGGGAACCACGCCCCGACGATTGACCGACCTCATCGGTTCCTTGTGCGACCTGACCTCCGGCAGTGGTGATAAGGGCACGCCGGTCATTTATATCCAGGGATATTTCGACAGCCTCGCATCCGAATGACAAAAAATATTGATTATGTGTGAAAAGGGCGCATCTTGACTCCGTCTTTCGATCTCACCACAAGAATTTTTCCAGGGAATAATTACAAATCCGATCTTGACGAGTCAAACATGAGTTTTTTATTATCTTATTCTTA
>JAFGFK010000385.1 GCA_016931135.1 Candidatus Sumerlaeota bacterium
TCTCGATCTTCTTCAAAATAGAGAAATCATTTCCAGTTATTCTACAGGCAATATGGACATCATTGACGGCATGGGCGCGCAGCGCGTTATCGATGCTGTTATATCATATTTGGATTGATCTTCCCTTCAGGGAATAATATAAAAACGTCAATCTTGCTTTTGATGTGAAGAGACAATATATTATATTTTGGGATTGAGTGAGGTATGAATTCATCCGATACTTATCTGGTTACCGGCGGTTGCGGTTTCATCGGCTCCAGTTTCATCCTTTTATGCAGGAAAAACAACAAGGCGGATATTGTGAACCTGGACGCCCTGACCTATGCCGGAAATCCCCTCAACCTTGCGGAATTGCAGAACGATTCCCACTATCATTTTCATAAGGGAGACATCGGCGACAAAGAACTGGTCGCCTCTCTCCTGGAACAATACAAGCCTGACGCGATAGTGAACTTCGCCGCGGAGAGTCATGTGGATCGCTCGATATTCGGACCCGAAGATTTCATGAAAACCAACATCATGGGAACCTTTCACCTGCTTCAGGTTTCTCTCGATTACTGGGAAAGGCATTGTAAAAATAATCCCGGGAAAAGATTCCGGTTTCTGCATGTTTCCACCGATGAGGTCTATGGCTCCCTGGGTTCCGATGATCCACCCTTTCAAGAAACCACTCCCTATTCCCCGAACAGTCCTTATTCCGCATCCAAGGCGGCGAGCGACCACCTTGTCAGGGCTTATGTTCATACCTTCGGCTTTCCGGGCGCCATCACCAATTGTTCCAATAATTACGGTCCCCGCCAGTTCCCGGAAAAACTGATTCCCCTCATGATCCTGAACGCCCGAGAAGGAAAGCCCCTTCCTGTTTATGGGGACGGCATGAATGTTCGGGATTGGATATTCGTCAACGATCATTGCGAAGCCATATTATCGGTTCTGGATAAAGGAACTCCGGGAGAGACGTATAATATCGGGGGAAACTGCGAAAAACCCAACATCGAAATCGTTCGCGCCATAACCGGCGTCATGGATGAATTATTTCCCGATTCTCCCCATGTCCCTCATTCCTCTCTGATTCATTTTGTCAAGGATCGGCCGGGGCATGATCGACGATATGCCGTCGATTGTTCCAAAATTACCCGCGAACTGGGGTGGAAGCCCTCCATGACCTTTGAACAGGGATTGAACCACACCGTACAATGGTACATGGACAATCCCCAATGGGTGGGATCCGTTCGATCAGGGGATTATCTGAAATGGCTGGAAAAAAATTACGAAAAACGTTCATGAATGGGAGGATTGCCCATGAAGGGAATTATTCTTGCCGGAGGATATGGTACCAGGTTGTATCCTATCACCCTTGCAGTTGTAAAACAGCTTTTGCCGGTTTATGATAAACCCATGATCTATTACCCCCTTTCCACCCTGATGATGGCTGGCATTCGGGACATTCTCATTATTTCCACTCCTAAAGACGTTCCGCGCTTTCAAGACCTTCTGAAAGACGGCTCCCAATGGGGGATACATCTCGATTATATTCAGCAACCAAAACCAGAGGGACTCGCTCAGGCTTTTATACTGGGTAAGGATTTTATCGGGAAAGAATCGGTCTGCCTTGTTCTTGGAGACAATATCTTCTATGGCCATGGATTACAGGAGATTCTTCAGGAGGCATGCCGATTGATACAGGGCGCCCTTATTTTTGGTTACTGGGTAAAGGATGCGCAACAATATGGCGTCGTTGAGTTTGATGAGAAGAATCGCGCGATAAGTATCGAAGAAAAACCGGAACGTCCCAAATCGCATTATGCTGTTCCCGGGCTTTATTTTTATGATAATCATGTTGTTGATGTCGCGTCCTCTCTCAAGCCTTCCAAAAGGGGAGAGTTGGAGATAACAGATTTGAATAGAGTTTACCTTGAACAGGGCGATCTGAGGGTACAACTTTTAAGCCGCGGATTCGCCTGGCTCGATACCGGAACCCACGATTCTCTTCTGGAAGCGAGTCTCTTCATCGAAGCCATCGAAAAAAGACAGGGTTTGAAGATCGCCTGCGTTGAGGAAATAGCCTACAGCATGGGATTCATCGATGCCGTTCAACTGGAAAAACTAGCGCAAAATCTCCTGAAAAGCGGCTATGGAAATTATCTTTTGGAACTGCTGCAATCCGGCGCCGATATGTTGAAAAAAGGGTGATATATGTTCCTGAATAAGCGTGTATTGCGTTTCCTGCTTGGAATCTCTATGGTTGCGGTTTATACCCTTGTAAGCGGTTCTGAATCGTTCGAAATGAACCACTCGCCTCAAAATCTGATATTTGAACTGGAAGGCAATGTCGATGCTGCGCATGCCAGGATTTATCCATATAATTATCCTGTAATGCAGCCCCAAAAAAGACTGAAAATCATCAATCATGGCGTCGAGCCAGTAGAGAATATTCGCCTTGTCATCAACAACTCCAAAAACTGGTATGATTTTGATTCCTGGCATAGGGAAATCACGCAAGAAGGCGATACTGATCTGGAAAAAGCCCTGGCGATTTTCTGGTTTTTCAGCTATCATAGCGTCCATAATTGCAGCGTTGTGCCCAGCCTCGATCCTGTCCTGTTCATCAATTATTCATCCTTTGGCTGCTGTCCCCAGATGTCCGCTGTTTTGAGGTACGTTTTTTCTTCCCTGGAAATGCCTTATCGTAATAGCTATGCCTTCGGGCATTCGGTCAATGAATACATGATCGATGGCATGATGAGGCACCTGGATACGGACATAAAGGTTTTCTATCTGGATAGAGATAATCTGGAACCCATAGGAATAAATGAAGCGCGTTCAGATCCCTACCTGATCAAGAGAGTTCCCCATTACTTTGTTTATGATCCCGATCTTTCCTTTGATCCGAAGGTTACCCATTGGCACAGCTCTCAAAAAATGGCTTCTTTGTATTCAAGGAACCACGTTAAAAAAGAACCGGTTATTGACAAATTATCCCTCATGGAAAGCATTAACATTACTCTCCGAAAAGGCGAAAGCCTCGAATATCTCTACGATATCGCCGGCAGAATAAAATATTTTGAACTCAAGGCGCCCGACTACAAGGAAACTTTTCAAAAGATTTTGATGAATGGCTTATGGGAGACAAGACTCGATTTCTCGGATAAAAACGGGTATGACTATGTTGAACTTGAAAATCTGCGGAATCGGGGAAACAACTCCGATACGGGCTTGACTTTCATCGATCCCAAGACGCCCGCC
The DNA here is from genome assembly GCA_016931135.1 of Candidatus Sumerlaeota bacterium. Lineage (GTDB taxonomy): Bacteria > Sumerlaeota > Sumerlaeia > MWCT01 > MWCT01 > JAFGFK01. The sequence continues at coordinate 3,247 of JAFGFK010000385.1, forward strand.
GGAATCTCCCTATCCATGAAACCCGCTTATCCCATTCTGGGTATGGATATTCTGTTGGAAGCAAAGGGATTGCAAAACATCGGGCTTAAACTCTATTCTGTCGAGAATCCCAAGGTTCAAAAAAACATTAGCATTATACCAGGTAAATGGCAGAATCTGGATTCTTCCTGCAGCGTTTTTTACCCTTCCCAAAATTATCGTCTTTTGTTTGCCTTTAATCCTGGTTCTCAGATGGGCAACGCAGTTGAAAAAATCATAATCCGAACCTATGTTCAGATTGCCCGGATTTCCGCTCCTGAACTGAAACTGGGAGAAAATGAAATCGTTTATTCGGATACCAGCCCGGAACGCAATATCGAAATTCAATTGCAATGCGAACCCATTACAGAGTATCGCCCCCCACAGCCGCCGGAAAAGTGTTTTTATCCGGAAAATGGAAAAACCGTTCATGACTCGAAAATCACCTTCAAGTGGAAACCCGCCCTCGATGAATCAGGCTCGGAAATCAAATATTATCATTTTCAACTCAGCGACAGGCGCGATATGCGTTTCCCCCTTTCCCCCAATTTTGAAAGACCCCTGAA
>JAFGFK010000386.1 GCA_016931135.1 Candidatus Sumerlaeota bacterium
GAGAATTGAGAATTGAGAATGCGGAATGCAGAATGCGGAATGCGGAATGAAGTATTTTTTATATAATAATTGAATACCACACTTCACACTTCAAACTTCATACTTCAAACTTCAAACTTCCCTTGTGGAGGGCGCAATATTCCAAAGGATACGGTCAAACGCCGTTATGGAAAGGGATTGAAAAACCTGTTTGATAGATATATTCCTTTAATCAATAAAAGGATTTATGAAATAATCCAGTTTATGAGGGAGAAATCATGGAAATAAAAAGAACCGCCTCCCGGGAAGGAAGGAAAGCCGAACGGGCGCTTCGAAGAGCCGTGATGAAAATGGCGGAGCGAAACAGGAAGCTGGGCATCCCTGTCGCCGTAATGAAAGACGGCAAAGCGGTTCTATTGCCCGTTGATGAAGCCCTCAAGATCACTCGCAAGAAATAAAAAAGGCGGCATTCTTTAACGCCGCCCCGATAAGGGATCAAGCCCTGTAAAAATCCTCTTTCAATCGTTTGCGTGGTTACGTGCCCATCTCCCATGAGGCGAGGTATTTCTGCTGCTCCTTTGTGAGCTGGTCGATCTTTACATCAAGAGAAGCCAGCTTCAAACGCGCAATCTCCTCGTCAATCTCCTTCGGAACGAAATAGACCTTCTTCTGGAGATTTTTGGCGTTCTTCCACATGTATTCGGCGCAAAGCGCCTGGTTGGCGAACGACATGTCCATCACGCACGCGGGATGTCCTTCCGCTGCGGCGAGGTTGATGAGCCTTCCCTCTCCCAGTAAATTGATCTTGGTTCCGTTTTTGAGGGTATATTCCATGACAAAGGGGCGAATCTGGCGCTGTTTTTTAGCCAGTTTCTCCAAAGCCGGGATGTCGATCTCCACGTTGAAATGCCCGGAATTGCACACAATGGCGCCATCCTTCATCTTGAGAAAATGTTCCTTCCGTATCACATTGAGGTCTCCTGTCAAGGTGACAAAAATGTCGCCGATGGGGGCAGCCTCGCTCATGGGCATAACCTGGAAACCATCCATGACCGCTTCCAAAGCCTTCAAAGGCTTGATTTCTGTAATGATCACATGGGCGCCGAGTCCTTTCGCCCTCATGGCTGTTCCGCGTCCGCACCATCCGTAACCGGAAACCACAACGACTGATCCAGAGAAGAGGCGGTTTGTGGCGCGCATGATGCCATCAACGGTGGATTGTCCGGTTCCGTACCGGTTGTCGAAAAGGTGTTTGGTATCCGCATCGTTCACGGCTATGATGGGATATTTGAGCACCCCTTCCTTTTCCATGGCGCGAAGGCGAATCACGCCGGTTGTGGTTTCCTCCGTGCCGCCGATTACGCCCTTGAGTAAAGCGTCCTTTTCTTTCTTGGGAAGGGCTTCGTACCATTTTTTGATCACGGGATGAACTTTTTTGATCCTGCCGGTTGCAAGGAACAGGAGACTGGAAACGAGATCCGCCCCATCATCCATGGTGATATTGGGTTTATGCGCCATGGCGCTTTTGATATGATCGTAATAGGTATTGTTATCCTCCCCTTTTATGGAGAAAACAGGGATGTCATAATTTTTTACCAGGGAGGCTGCCACGTCATCCTGGGTGGAAAGCGGATTGGAGGCGCACAAAACCACATCCGCTCCCCCAGCCTTGAGCGTCAACATCAGGTTCGCCGTTTCCGTAGTGACATGGAGGCAGCAGGCAAGCCTGAGGTCTTTCAGGGGTTTCGTGCGGTTGAAGCGTTTCCTGATGCTGCGCAAAACAGGCATATCCTGTTCCGCCCATTCAATGCGAAGCATGCCTTCTTTGGCAAGTTTGAGGTCTTTGACGTCGTAATTCATTTTCTATCCTTTCGTTAAAATATAAAGAAACGATTACAGGGCGTTTTGAAATGGTTTGACCATATCGGTCTTTTCCCATGTAAATTCCTTTTCCGATCTTCCGAAGTGGCCATAAGCAGCCGTCTTTTTATAGATGGGACGTTTCAGATCGAGCCTTTCGATGATTGCTGCAGGGCGGAAATCGAAATTTTTCTTCACGATTTTCGTGATTTTTTCATCACTGATCTTTCCTGTGCCGAAAGTATCGATGAGTATGGAAAGGGGATCGGGAACGCCAATGGCGTAAGCCACCTGTATTTCGCATTTTTTCGCAGCGCCGGAAGCAACGATGTTCTTGGCAACCCAGCGCGTGAAATAGGCTGCGCTGCGATCTACTTTGCTGGGGTCCTTTCCGGAGAAAGCGCCGCCGCCGTGGCGGCAGAATCCGCCGTAGGTATCCACAATGATCTTGCGCCCGGTGAGACCCGTGTCGCCATGAGGTCCGCCCTTTACAAAACGCCCGGTTGGATTCACATAATACTTTGTATTTTTATCGATAAAGGAAGATGGGATGACCTTTTTGATGACCTTTTTGATGATCTCCTCACGGATGGTTTCCTGATCCACATCCGGGGAATGCTGGGTGGAAATGACAACAGAATCGATCCTTGTGGGTTTTCCGTCTTCATATTCCACAGTAACCTGGCTTTTGGAATCGGGTCTTGCCCATTCCAGTTTGCCGGCTTTGCGGATTTGAGCGAGGTAAGCCACGAGTTTATGCGCCATCATGATGGGAAGGGGCATCAATTCGGGCGTTTCATCACAGGCGAAACCGAACATCATGCCCTGATCCCCTGCGCCTTGTTTCTTTTTATTTTTCCGGTTCACGCCCCGGGCGATATCGGGAGATTGAGGGCGAACCGCATTCAAAACGCCGCATGTTTCATAGTCGAATCCCATGCTGCTGCAAGTGTAGCCGATATCTTTTATCGTATTTCTCGCGATCTTCTCGACATCGATAAATCCCCTGGTAGTGATTTCCCCTCCTACCAGAACGAGACCTGTTGTGACAAAGCACTCGCACGCCACGCGGCTGAGTTCCTTATCCTGTTCCAAAACCGCATCCAGAACCGCGTCCGAAATCTGATCGCAGACCTTGTCCGGATGTCCTTCGGACACCGATTCCGATGTAAAAAACTTGCTATGCGCCATTCAAAATCACCTCCATAGATAAATAAATTTTCAAGGTTTTATATCTTTTCAAATCACCCTATGTCCATCTCCGTATTATCGCCCACATTCAGGCGGTACGACTTTCCGTTCACATCCGCGCTTTCCCCAATAAGGGATTCGTCGAGCAGGATGTTCCTGATCCGCGCGTTTTTATCTATAATGGCGTTTTTAATGACGCTGTTTTCGATCCGCGCATCCTCGCATACGGTAACGTAAGGTCCGATGACCGAATTGATGATTTGCGCGTTTTCGAGAATGGAAACAGGGGGTACGAGAATGGCGGATTCGTGTATTTTCATGAGGCGGGCGTGTTCCTTTTCGGAAAACAATTTGGTCAACATGCGTCGGTTGGTATCGAGGAGGGTTTCCGGTTTGCCGCAATCGAGCCATTCCTCGATTTCAAAGGCGCGGAAGGAACTGCCTTTATTCAACATGATCTGGAGGGCGTCCGTAAGCTGAATCTCCCCCTTGGTGGTGATTCCTTTTTGTATGACTTCCTCCAAAGCGTCAAACAACACGCCCGGTTCGACAATGTGATATATTCCGACAATGGCGAGGTTGGTGGGGGAATGTTCCGGTTTTTCGATCAGGCGAACAACCTTGTCTCCCTTTAATTCAACAATGCCGAATCGGCGCGGATCATCAACGGATTTGACTCCGATGGAATTTTCCTTCCATTGAATCGCCTGCGCCAGATCGGCGTAAAAAATGGTGTCCCCCAGTATGATAAGAACGGAATCGTCATTTTTATGATACTCTTTTGCAAGGTGGATGGCATGTCCAAGTCCCCTGAGCTCTGGCTGGTGGACAAAATTGGATTTGAAGGAGTAATGCTTGCAAATCCATGATTTTATATCATCTCCAAAGTGATGAACGATAAAGGTGACTTCATCGATCCCCAGGGAAATGAGTTCGTCGAGGATATGCGCCAGCATGGGTTTACCCGCAACGGGGAGTAAAACCTTGGGAGTGGTGTAGGTATGAGGGCGGAGTCTGGTTCCGAGTCCTGCCACGGGAATGATAGCTTTCATTTTTTCCCGCCTCCTTTTTCGGATTTAGGGGTGAATTTTTCCACCTTGATGGAAGATTGAGCCAGAAGTTCGGCTGCCAGTTTATCGGGATAATTCCCCTCATAAACAATGCGTTTCACGCCTGCATTGATCAGTATCTTGGCGCAAACGCTACAGGGGTGATCCGTGATATAGATTTCGGAATCCTTTGTACTGACGCCCAAAAGAGCGGCCTGGGCGATGGCGTTTTGTTCCGCGTGCGCGCCGCGGCATATTTCATGCCGTTCGCCGGAAGGAATGTTCAATCTCTGGCGAAGGCATCCGGTTTCCCGGCAATGCGGGAGTCCGGAGGGCGCGCCGTTATAACCAGTGGCAAGGATTCTCTTGTCCTTTACCAAAACAGCGCCGACATGCCGCCGAATACACGTGGAACGTTTCCGGACAACATGAGCAAGTTCCATGAAATATTCATCCCAGCTGGGGCGATTGGATACATCGAGTTCCCGGATGGGAGATAAAGAGGCCTTTTTCTTCATGTATATCAATCTTCCTGTTCAAATACGCCCTTATGAAGAGGGAAATGGGAGCACAATTCCGCGATCTGGTTTCGGATGTCGTTTTTCAGATGCGCATCATCCGGGTTTTCGAGAATGCGGGCGATCCATCCTCCGATGGTTTTCATTTCCTCTTCTTTCATGCCGCGCGTGGTAAGAGCGGGCGTACCAATCCGGATACCGCTGGCTTCCATAGGTTTGCGCGTATCAAAGGGGATCATGTTTTTATTCACTGTTATTCCCGCCTCTTCCAGAGCCTGTTCCGCCTGTTTTCCGGAGATGCCGAATGCGGTGAGATCGACCAGGATCAGATGGGTGTCTGTACCCCCGGACACAAGCCGAAGACCGTTTTTAACGAGGGTTTCGCCCAGAATGCGGGCATTGGA
>JAFGFK010000387.1 GCA_016931135.1 Candidatus Sumerlaeota bacterium
ATCCTTGACATCCAGGCAGGGGATGATCCGTTTTGCGAGCATAAAAAATTTAAAAAGCCCCTCTTTCTCATATTTTAATAAAATATGATTACCTTGACATAGACATAGATTCAATCAAGAAAATAATTGGGACAATATTCCACACTTCAAACTTTAAACTTCACACTTCACACTTCAAACTTCTTAGCCGGCGAAGGCGGCAAAATCCCTCTTGACTTTGTCCTCATGGAAAAGACAATAAACTCCAACTTTGTTTTGCATCATTGTTTCCGAACAGACTTTATATAAAAAGAGGGAATTTATGGCTCTGGTTAATCTCAGGGACGTTCTGATGGACGCCAGAAAGAATCGTTACGCCGTTGGATCGTTCAACGTGGTGGACCTGATCAGCCTGGAGGCGATCCTGGAGGCAGCCGTGGAAAAGATGTCTCCCGTGATCCTTTCCATTGCGGAAGTTCATTTCAAATACGTGAACCTGGAAAATATCACTCCCGCCATAAAGGATGTCGCTAAAAGGGCGTCTATTCCCGCTGTTTTGCACCTCGATCATGGCGAATCCTTTCAAGCCGTGATGCGCGCCCTTCGCGCGGGTTTTACCTCCATCATGTTCGATGGCTCCAAACTGTCCTTCAAGGAAAACATCGAAAAAACGGCTGAAGTAGTTCAAATGTGTCATGCGGTTGGCGTATCGGTAGAAGCGGAACTGGGGCACATCGGGGGAGCGGAGGGCGGTTCCGGAGGGGCGACAGCCCCGCCGCAGGAGTTTTACACCAAGGTGGATGAAGCGGTGGATTTTGTGCGTAATACCGGCGTGGACGCCCTTGCCGTGGCGATCGGCACCGCTCACGGGCTCTACAAGGGAAAACCCCAGCTGGATTTCAATCGCCTTTCTCAATTGAACGATGCGCTGGGGATTCCGCTTGTGCTTCATGGCGGCACCGGGCTCTCCATCGAGGATTTTCACGAATGCATCGACCGCGGCGTGGGAAAGATCAATTTTTACACCGGCATGAGCGTTGCCGCCATGGATAAAATCAAGGCAAAGCTGCGGGAAAATCCTGATTTTTACGATTATCCGGGGGCGCTCCTGGAAGCAAAAGCCGGAATACGTGAAACCGTGAAAAAACAGCTGGAGATTTTTCGCACATCGGGGATTTGCACCCCCGAGAGCAATCTTTGCCAAATATGTTCCGGGTGCGGGCGAACTCCGGATGAAAATCCGGCGATTCCGCAAAAAGGCGGGGATGATAAGGAAGACATGATTCAAAAAATCGTCGACGCCACCATGGAAGCGCTTAAGAGAATGGCTGGAAAACAGGGATAACGACATCCCTGTTTTTCAAATTTTCTTTCTCATCAGGCGACGCCGCGATTTTTTCGACTTTTTTTCATTGCAAAATGGTTTCTGACATAGATATGTTTCAATCCGTTTTTCCGTGCGTAAACCGGGAAAAGAGCGATTTGTAATGTTTGGAAAGGAGACAGAACTTACATGGGGAGTGTAATCAAGAAGCGCCGCAAGAAAATTAGAAAGCATAAGTTCCGCAAATTACTGAAGCGTATGAAACACCGTCGATAGGCGCTTGACCTGTTTCCGCTATTCTTATTTTGATAACATTTGTGCGGCGTTAAGGATTGTTTTCCTCAAACGCCGTACTATTTTTTAATACCCTGCGGGAAGAATCGGACATCATGAATATCTGGATCGATCCATGCGCAAATCTGAAAGGCCGCCTCAGGGCTCAACCATCCAAGAATTATACCACGCGGTATCTTCTGGCAAGCGCCCTTGCTCGAGGGGAAAGCGTCGTTCATCGCCCCGCAAAAAGCGATGACGCGCTCGCCCTTACCGATTGTCTCATCTCACTGGGAGCCCAGATACGCCAACAGGGCGATTTGTGCATTGTCAAAGGATTTGGAAATACCCCCCGTAATCCGGGGATTCTGAATCCCCGCAATGCCGGCGCAGTTCTTCGTTTGCTTCTTGGCGTCGCCTCCCTTCTTCCCGAGGTAAAGTTTATCACCGATTTCCCGGAATCTCTGGGCAAAAGACCCAACCAGGACCTCCTCGATTCCCTTTCCCAGCTGGGGGTAAAATACGAATCCAGGGAGGGAAGATTGCCGATCACCATCAGGGGAGGATCGCTTCACGGAGGAAGAATCCAGGTTTCCGGCGCGAAAAGCTCCCAGTTCCTCAGTTCCCTCTTGTTCCTTGCCCCGCTTATTGGAGAGGATGTGGAGATAGGAGTTGTAGAAGGTTTGAAATCCAAGCCGCTTATAGGCGCCACCCTTGAGGTGATGCGGGCTGCGGGCGTCATAGTTCAGGCTTCGCCTGATCTTATGCATTTCAGGATTTCCGGGGGGCAGGAATACCAACCGGGTGAATACAAGGTCAATGGCGACTGGCCTGGTTCCGCAGCGCTACTTTCAGCAGCTGCAGTATGCCCTTCCTCCGATATCGAAATCGAGGGACTTTTTGATGACGAGCAGGGGGAAAAGGCTATAGTGGATGTTCTTCGATCCATGGGAGCGGATATTTCTTATGATGGATACCGGGTTAGAATCAGGGGAGGGAAAGCCTTACACGGCGTTGAATTCGACGGAGACAGGGCGACGGACGCCGTGCTGGCAATGGTGGGCGCATCCTGCCTTGCCGAAGGAACCTCCCGATTTTATAATGTGGAAAACCTGAGGCTGAAGGAATGCGACCGCATTTCGGAACCTCTCATCGAATTGAAACGCCTTGGAGTTCGATGCGAGGAACGAAAGGATGAAATCATCATACAGGGCGATCCAAAAGGATACGCCGGAGGGATCGAAGTCAATGGGCGTGGCGATCACCGGGTGATCATGCTGCTGACAATACTGGGGCTCCGGAGCGAAAAAGGTCTGACAATTACCGGCGCGCAAAATATTGCCAAATCCTACCCGGATTTCTTTCGTCATATAGAGATTCTCGGCGCAAGGATAAATAAAATAGAGGAGCAAGACAATACATGATTATCGTTATGGAAAAAGGACATACCGAAGCCCAGCTGGATTCCGTGAAGGGAACCATAGAGCGGCTGGGATATAAACCCCACTGCATTTATGGCGTGGAACGCGTGGTGGTCGGCGCTGTGGGGCATGAGGACAAAACCCCTCTCCAGGCGTTGGAACTCATGCCCGGAGTCGAAGCGGTCATCCCGATCCTGAAACCATGGAAACTGGTGGGGCGCGAAATCAAACCGGAACCTTCCATCATCGATGTGGATGGCGTCCGGATCGGGGGAGCGGAAATCGTGGTCATTGCAGGACCCTGTTCCGTGGAATCCCAGGAACAGATTCTGGAAACAGCCAGAGCGGTCAGGGCGTCCGGCGCAAAAATCCTTCGCGGAGGCGCGTTCAAACCCAGAACCTCGCCCTATGCCTTCCAGGGTCTTCAGGTGACAGGACTCAAATACCTCGACAAGGCAAGGGAGGAAACCGGTCTCAAGATCATAACGGAAATCGTGTGTGAAAACGACCTCGATCTGATTTGCGAGTATGTGGACATGATCCAGATCGGGGCGAGAAACTGCCAGAATTTCTCCCTCCTGAAAAAAGTCGGACAGACAAGAATTCCCGTGCTTCTGAAACGCGGCATGGCGACGACAATCAAAGAATTCCTCATGGCTGCCGAATATATCATGTCCCAGGGAAATTACCAGGTGGTATTATGCGAACGAGGCATCCGAACTTTCGAAGACTCCACCCGGTTTACGCTTGATCTCAACGCCGTTCCGGTTTTGAAGGAATTGACACACCTGCCTGTGATCGTGGACCCCAGCCATGGAACGGGAAACTGGAAGTATGTAACCCCCATGGGAAGGGCAGCGATTGCAGCCGGAGCGGATGGGCTGATTGTCGAGGTGCATCCAAACCCTCTGGAGGCGTATTCCGATGGTCCCCAATCCCTGAAACCCGCCAAATTCGATATTTTCATGCAGGAGATGCGGAAAATCGCCCGGGTCATGGAACGCGCCCTATAGTCAATGAAAAATGAAAAATGAAAAATATACAATTAAAAATTAAGGTGGAAAATTATATAGGGCGCATCTTAACTCCGTGGCAAGGAACGCAGAACGATACTTATGGGGGCGTCCTCTATAAAAAATCCCTCACGATGGGAATGATATGACGCCGTGTCAACCTTTGGAATTCAATTACGTCTCATAATATAAAAGTACATCAGTATTTGATAATTTAAGAGAAAAAGTGAGAGGGAAATTGAAAAAAGGATTTACCCTGGTTGAATTGCTGATTCTTGCCGCCATTCTGACTGTTCTGGCAGCCATCCTGGTTCCCAGTTATATGGAAGCGCGTATAAGAAGCAACCTGAGCCGCGCCGGGGCGGATATGCGTTCTCTGGCAACGGCAATCGAGGCGTACAAGGTGGATAACAAATATTATCCCACCCTTGTCGCGCCCACATCCCCTTTAGCCCGAACAGGCGCCGGTCCCATAAATGGCCCTTCCGTTTTAGAGCCTGGCGTATCGGAAGCCATAAGCTCCCGGTTTGTATGGATCACTACGCCTGTTGCTTATATCTCTTCCGTAATGCGGGACTCATTCATCGATCCATCGAAGAAATTCGCCCTGTCACCCACCGGAGACCTTATAAGTTATCTTGATACCTACAATTATATCGATGCTTATACTCTGACTCCCCTTGGCAGGTTGGGAGGGACGCGCGGCGCTGCATTTACTTCCGGCGCGCAGTGGCATATAGTCAGCTCTGGCCCCGATAAAAAGGATTGTTATGGAGGCGGCGCAGCCAATTATCATGGTTATATGATAGAATCTTATGGCTGTGATTATGATCCCACAAACGGCATAATAAGCGCAGGCGACATTGTCAGGGTGGGAGGGGGCTCCGGACCCCTGTTTACCCTTCTTCCATCCTATGACCGCATTTTGAACAAGAAAAACACCCCTCACGGGAGCCCGTG
>JAFGFK010000388.1 GCA_016931135.1 Candidatus Sumerlaeota bacterium
AATATGTTGTGTAAAATCTCGATAACCGATTCTTTATTAAAGGGTCTATCCTCAATATTTTCACAAACTGATCTTGCAACTTTATCAAGAATAATATCTTCTTCAGCCAATATTTCCATAGGGCTTAAAAATTTAGTTTTGAATGCATCTTCCAAGTCGTACGTTGAGTATGCGATATCATCAGCTATTTCCATAATCTGACATTCAATAGTTTTGAAATTTTGAATCGTATCATTTCCCGAAATCCCCTTCTTTATTCTCTTCACAAGGTAAGAATCGGAATTGTAATAACCCTTTTTAGGTTTTTTTCTTTTATTGCCTTTATATGGGATTTGTTTATCATATTTTAAAATTGACGCCAATGATCTATATGTCAGATTTAAACCAAGACGTTTATCTTCCCCTGATTCAATTCCCGAAGGATAATCCGTATTCTTTTCTTTTTTTTCCAATCTACAGAGAATTCGAAGGTTTTGAGCGTTCGATTCAAATCCTCCAAATTCTTTCATACATTCATCAAGCGCAAATTCACCCTGGTGTCCAAATGGTGGATGTCCCAAATCATGCGCAAGGGCTGCAAACTCGACCAGATCATAATCGATAAGATATTTATCTCTTTCTTGAATGGGAATTTTATCTAACTCTTTTTGGATGAGCTTCTTATTTATAAGTATGGCGATACTTTTCGATATCTGGGCGACTTCGAGTGAATGGGTGAGTCGGTTGCGAAAAAAATCTGATTCGGAAAGAGGAAAAAGCTGGGTTTTACCTTGCAATCTTCTAAATGCGGCTGAATGAATCAGGCGGGCAAAATCTCTTCGAAAGGGGCTTCGTATGTAATCTTCAGTTAGTTTCTTTTCTCTTAAGAAGTCCCCTTTTTTATAAAGTGGCTTAATATTTCCCATACCACTACTTATTGTTTTTTTCTTTTCTTATGTCAGAATTTTTTGGGCTGACCCCTTTTGCCTTTTCGATGGTGGATCTCAAAAAACTTTTTAGATCGCTTTGTCTTTCTGAAGCAATCTTTCTTGTTTGCTCCAGAATTTTATAACTATCAAAATTCTTCATTTATAAGCCCCCTTTCTTTAAAAGAAAACTCTTATTTTATAAATCACGGAAGATTTAAAATCAATATATTTCTTATAACGTAAAGGATAAAATCTAAATCATAAAAATATATATTCACACGACTTATCTGCTTCGCGTTACCCCAATCCGTTTGCACCATTTTATAAGGGGGCATTCGCTGCATTTGGGCGATACCGCGGCGCAGCGGTTCTGCCCGTACGTCACCAGAAGATCGTTTATGATGATCCAGTATTTCTCCGGCAGAATCTCTCGAAGGGCGAATTCCGTTTCCTTTGGATTTTTCGTTTTGACGTATCCCCAGCGGTTCGTGATCCGGTGCACATGCGTATCCACGCAGATGCCGGGTTTGTTATACCCGATCGTAACGACCAGGTTGGCGGTTTTTCTCCCCACTCCCGGAAGTTTCAAAAGTTCATCCACGTCATCCGGCGCGCGCCCCCCGTATTGTTCGATCAGGATGGCTGCGATCTGTTTCAGACGCCGCGCCTTGGTATTGTAAAACCCAACGGGATAGATAGCCGCTGCGATCTTCTTTTCAGGAAGCCCGGCGATATCCTCGGGCGTTTTCGCCAAAGCAAAAAGACGCTCCGAGGCTTTCGCCGTGCATTCATCCTTTGTGCGAAGACTCAAAATCGTCGAAACCAGGACGCGAAATGGATCGCGCGTTTTTTCCGAAATCTCGGTTACTATAGGAAGTTTCCAATCCCGGATTTCCTTTTTCAATATGCCGATCACGCGCCCGATAGGGAATGAATTGACGGTTTTCAGGGGAGACGCCTCCGTTCGTTTCAATGTTTCAGGAATAAGTTTGGATTAATAAGGCAAGGGAGGCGGATCGTATGATTCCAGGATTACGGTATCGACATAGATTCCACCCCCAAGCTGCCCCTTTGAACTCAGATTGATCAAATCCACGGAAAGAACGATGGTTTCCCTTAACTGCGCCATTAAGAGTTCCTGTTCGGGATAAAAATAAACCGCATATTCCCTCGGTATCCGAATAGGCGACATGTCCGCCGTTCCCATGTTCCCGATGCGCAACTTGGCAACCTGCATGAAACTCTTTGTCGTTACACGCAGCCGGATGTCCGGCGTTCTCTGCCGGTTCATGATATCAGAGTATATGAAGAAACGGGCGCAGTACAAGGTATCGGTCGTAATCGGGACCTCCGTATCCGTTTCCCAGTAACCGTATGTATTCTGATCCGCCACCCCAAGGTACAGATAAGGTCCTGTCGAGGAGAAGATCGGCGGGGTAAAGAAAGGATACGCGTGATGCTGTTGCCAGCCCTCCGCTCCCGAGTTGAAGGTATAGGTTGCAAGCGTGGCGGTGGAAGTAAGGGAATCCATCGGGATACGGTCGATCTGCACGCCCTTGAAAAAGAGCGTGGCGTCCTTTGCGTCCGTTGTATCGAGATTGATATAGTCGAAGTTGAATTCCAGATCGTCCTGATCGAAAGGGGCGTCAACAGCCGAGTTCGGGGGGATAAAGTAAAAATCATACAGCTTGGGAAAATCCTCAGCTGGAGCGGCATAACCCTCCAGGGGGCTCATGATCTTCATCATGGGATAATAATGCCCGTTCTGGCTGTTTACCCGAATCCGAAAACTGGGGCATTGCGACTGGGAATAAACGTCCGTTTCAACCGGAATCCGGGCTCTGTAAACGCATCGCTCCACTACCGGAAGTTCATCCGGATTGCTTGCCCAGAAGCTGAACGATGTATGCGAATGCCCGGCAATGGAGAGAAAATTATACCCGTTTCCCGGAACGCAGGGATCGAATCCATCGAACAGCGAGTAAAATTTCCAGTCCTCTTCATTGAAGAAAAAGTTCCAGGCAAAGGGACGATTTGAAGACGCCCGGGTTCCGATCACAGCCCTTCCCGAGTGAAAATGCGCAGGGGAAATATCGTCGATCAGGAGATTGCTCATGGTATTATTGAAAAATCCCGTACCGGATGCGGTTTCCAACTCCCATGAATCCGGATTCACGCAGTAAAAATCCAGTTGAGATTTGGAACCCTTGACGCCGTCTTCATCAACCACGTCATCCTGGAAGACGCCGTCGAAAGGATCCTTGTAACCCAGGAGCGCCGTGATCGTGGATGATACGTCTACTGGCGTAACGTCATCCAGCTCCGTCGCTTCCACTACAAAAACGGCGTTGGATTTTTCCGGGAACAACTCGCGCTCATTGGGACGCGGACTGCGAAGCGTCAGATGAATTGTCCCCGATGTATCCTCGATGAAACCCCGCACAAACGCCTCGTGAGAGAAATAAGGGTCTGCATTCGCTGCAGCAAGTTCCACAATATCCGATTCAGAACCCGCCCGCACTGTTTTCTGTACGGATTGGATGGGCTTCACCGGAAACACCGCGTAAATGCCCTTGCTTTCATCCGTAAGGGGAAGATCAAAGGGAAGCGTAAGAGCAGGCGTATATGGGGCGTTCCTCGGGGGATAAAGATACGTAATCGTGACCGAAACGGTATTGTTCAGCGTATCGACAACCTGCGGGCTTCCCAGGCAGCCTGGAACGAGTTCAAAGAACAACCGGTCAGGATTCCACCTGTTCAATCGGAAGATGCGCATGTTTTCCTCGCGTTCCCCTTTCGATGGATCGATCTCGTTTTCCGAGTATTTCATGGTGAGCGTGGGCGGATTGAACGGATCGAATATAAACATGGAAAAGGTTCCCTCGAATGCAATGGCATTGGTCGCGCCCACATAATCGAGAGGCTGCCGCATAGTAAGCCAGCCGTCATAATAGGAGGTAAGGATCGGCACATCGAACAGCGTGGCTTTATAATGTCCTGTCAAAGGGGAGAAGAAGGCGCTGGAATACCATCCTACGTATTGAGTTGAGGAATCCAACGCCATCTCGATGTCGATTCCAGTGGAAGGCGCTGGAGCGTATCCCAGGGGAGACGCCGGTTCGCTATCTTCATCCGCGAGTCCGCCGGGACCCGATAGCGCCACATCGATTCCCGATGGGGAACCGGGCGCCAGGTTGGCGTCGCTGTAAGCGCCGTCTATGGTGAGATAAGGGGAGGTTCCCAGGGTAATCACCACCTGCCTGGGATTGGCGGAGGAGACCTTTCCCGTGGCGCCGGCGCCCAGGGTATTGAAATTGACGGGCAGATAGAAATCCGCTGCTGTGAGCGTTGTCGGGGCGTCCATGGCGCGGTTGAATGTCAGAATGATCTCGTCCCCTTCACTCGGCAGCCTGTCATCATCCAGATCGTACATGATTACAGGACCGATCAGCCGCGGGAATGTGATCTCATCCGCCCCGATGTCTGTATTCGATCCGCTGTAAACCATGCGGCGAATCTCGCCATCCATATCCTGCTCCGGAAAACTCGGCGGGAAAAATGTCCCCGATTCCCGCACGGGAGATGACGGTTTGACATGATAATCCCCCATATCCGCATCCCGGAACAGAGGATCGGATACAATATTCATAAGGGAAATCTGCGGCGCATTGTTTGCGGAATTGATCTGTCCCGCGCTGTTCAGGGCAATGACCGCTTCATCCATGTAATTGGCCGCCGCATTATCATAAAAAAGGTTATACTGGCAATCCGGATCAGAAGCCGGATCGTACTCGTAAATCCCGGCGCCGGCGTTGAAAGAGAAAATATTGTTGAAAACCGCGATGGATGAATTGAAAAGTCCAAGTCCCGCATCACACTGGTTGTGCGATACGGTATTCTGAACAAAATTCACGGTCGAGTTCGTGATGGAGGCGGCAGAGCCGGATGCCGCTGCGCACCTGTTGTGATCCAGAGCGTTGTTCAGGAAATCATCCGAAGAGCCGCTTGCCGCATAACCCACTCCCTGTATGAACGCCTCGTTGTAAGAAAAGGAGTTTTGCAGGATGACCGCGGATGCCGCGTTCGAATAAATCCCGCCTCCGGCGTCCGCCCTGTTTTTCAGAAAACGGTTTCGCTGAATTTCGCTCGAAGAATTGACAAGCGCCAGCGCCCCTCCATTTGACGCCTGATTTTCCTCAAGGAGATTATCCAGGAAATTCGGGCTGCAGTTTTCGATCATCACTGCGCCGCCCGATAGCGCCGCCTGGTTTCCCGTAAATGCGTTTCTGGATATCTCGGTTCCGGAACCATCCCATATATAAATCGCGCCGCCGGATTGCAGGCTGGTATTGTCGTTGAACGTATTTTGCGAAAACAAAGGGGCGGATGCAGCCCCATCGATGAAAACCGCTCCCCCGAAATCCCCCCGGTTCCCCTCGAATAGACAATCGCGAAAAAATATCCTCGAATTGTTGATATAGACCGCGCCGCCATTGGTTCCTGTGTTCTTCAAAAACCGCACATTGATGAGGTAAAGCCCCTGGGTATCTGTGACAAACAGCGCCGAACCCCCGCTTGTTCCCAGGTTCCCGTTCCGAATCGTGAGGTCCATGATCAGCGTATCGGAAGAGTTGACGTTTTGGGCAAGAAACGCAGGCGCCCCGGTTCCCCCGCTGTCGATAAACGTCCGGGCGTAACCGTTGCCTTTTATGATTACGCCCGGCTTGATGACGATCGGAAAGTCCTGGTAATTCCTGTCATAAACCCCGGGAGATATTAAAACGTCTTCCCCAACCTGCGCAGCCTGAACCGCATCGTCGATCTTGATATAATCCTCCGGCACCCGGATTCCATACTGGGCAAACGCCTGGATAGATATTAAAACCATGCAGGATATGAATAATATCGCTTTTTTCATCAAAAAATCCCCCTTCTATTCCTTTGAAAAAAGGGTCTATGGCTGTTTATGAATATATATCAGAATCCCGAAAACATCCTCTCGAAATTAAATAAATGTTACAATGAAATCAAATTCATGAGGCTTTTCTAAGCCTTTTAATGACGGTTTGTCAATAGGCGAGCGTATGAATCATACAATATATTTGTTGAATTAGAAGCGAAACAAAATATATCGAAGATTATCTATGAAAACATGATTCATGAGTGGATAATCAAAAAATCTCGTTACGACCCGGATC
Source organism: Candidatus Sumerlaeota bacterium (assembly GCA_016931135.1). GTDB lineage: Bacteria > Sumerlaeota > Sumerlaeia > MWCT01 > MWCT01 > JAFGFK01. The sequence goes on from JAFGFK010000388.1 coordinate 6,107, forward strand.
TGTTTTTTGATTCCACCAGCCTTCTTATATAATACTTCCTGCCTTCGTATTCCGTCTCGATGAGTTGATCCTGAGCCATTAACTTATCAACGACGGACCAGTCGGACTTCGCCTTTGAAAGTAACTCCCTGACGGCGTCTTCCCTCATGGGATGAACCGATGTTATGCTCAGGATATCTTCTTCCACGTTTCCCGTGAAGGCAAAGGCGTTTCCCTCATAACCCAGCAGGTATTCAACGCCCGCGATTTTCTCGCGGAGAATCTGATAGAATACGTTGATGATATCCGCTCCGGGAATCTGCGCCCATTTCTCCGCAGGAGGCCTTATCGGTACGGATAGATATGACTTGGAGGGATTGATCTCTTGTAAAAATTTCGCAAGATCCCTGCAACCTTGCTCGTTGTCGTTCAAATCTTTTACGAGCATTGTTTCTGTCGCCAATTCACCTTTGTAATTTCTGGAGAACTTGAGCATTCCCTCTAAAATCATGTCGAATTTCAAAGATCGATGAGGACGATTTATCTTTCGCCATACTTCATTGTTAAAGGCGTCTATTTTCAGGGAAACCCAATCCGCCTTCATAAGATCATTCCGGACATCCTCCATCCCCATGAGAGACGCATTCGTAATGACGGCAATTCTTATCCCCAGGGATTTTAACAGATCGATCTCGCGCCCAATATTGTTATCCAGAGTGGGCTCCCCATCCGGCACAAAGGTGAGATAGTCTATGCTTTCTCCCCTCTTTTTCGCCTGTTTGATTTTTTCCTCTACGGATTCCAGCAAATCTTCCGGATTGTAAAAGGGCATTCGCTTGATCTGCATATTCAATGTTCTGCCCAACTGGCAGTAAACGCACGAATACGTACAAATCTTTGGCGGAATGTTGTTGATTCCAAGACTATGCCCCAGCCTCCTCGAGGGGACGGGACCGAACGCCATCATTTTTACATTTTTTTTCATTTAGAAACCTCAATCTCTTTCTATGGATACAGCTTCCCGGGTATTCAACACCAGATGTTTTCTGTCTTCCCCCTTGTTGTATTCTTCTAATATCGGCTCGATATGATCCTGGATAATCCGGAGCGCCTCATCTATTCTCTTTACCCGAACAACAACGCAGACCAGATTCTTTCTCAACCGTAGAAGGTTTGGACCGAAACGTTTGCCGACAATAACGTCGATTTTATCCAAAGCCGTAGCTGTGGCTCTGGCTTTCTGGGGATCACCATGTTTCATGGATTCATCGCCCTTGAATTTTGAATTCTCTCTTTGTTCGACAAATTCTTCTTTTGTCCCGTTAAGCGAATAAACATGGAAGTATTTCGCCATTCCCACGTGGTCCTCGTTCAGATGCGCGCCATCATCTGTGCCGAAAGCCACCAACAACTCAACTCCCTCCGCGTTTTCTTTCATAATGCTCCTCCTGTAATCCATACTGTTCTCATTACCATCTTCCCCTTCCCCCGCGTCCGCCGCCTCTTCCATCACGAGGACCCCTTCTCAAACCCATTCCTCCACCGCGCCCCATCCCTCTTCCGATATTCATCTCCATACCGCTATCCCTGTTCAAACCGGAAGCAAGAGGCGCCTGTTCCGGATCAGGATGTATCGCATTCTGAGGACAAACCTGAGCGCATTGACCGCAGCTCACGCATTTGTTGTTTATCACCGCTTTGCCGGTTTCCATTGATATTGCCTCCACAGGACATACCCCAATGCAAATACCGCAACCCACGCACTTCTCTTCATCTACCTTATACATATTGAACCTCCTGAAATCTGATTGTATATTTATATCATATTATTGCAATAATACGATATATCAAAGCAAAAATTTTATCTCTTCAGAATGTCAAGAATATCTCGAACCTTCTCTTCTACAATACTATAACATGTACGGACTCCTTCCTTTCGCGCCACCACAATTCCCCTGTTCTTTAGTATCCCCAAATGCTGCGATACAGTCGCCTGAGGGATTCCCAGAATACTCATGACCTCTTTCACATTACATTCATTACGCATCAGATTTTCAATAATCTTCAATCGAACAGGATGCCCCATTGCCTTCAATAATTCACTGTTTTTTTCGTATTCCAAATCTTATTCTCCAATACATTAGAGTATCTGTATATTATAATATATGAATATCTTGTCAAACCTTTTTTCTCTTACCCGGCTCAATAGGAGTGCATTTCAATTTTCCGATTATTATTCAACTCAGACGGGGTCAAACCCTATAAAAATCCTGTATGCGCATCCAGACTCTATACCGGGAGCGCAGGAT
>JAFGFK010000389.1 GCA_016931135.1 Candidatus Sumerlaeota bacterium
GGCTTTATTTCGGGGGAGGGGAGAGGGGTGGCGCTGCTCACATCCATAAGAATGGGAGGGGGGATCGAAGGGGAATCTTTTGTCGGAGCCTGATTGGGATTATTGTAATACTGGTAATACGTCATTGCCTCCTTCGCCGTGCAAAAAAAATATTTTACTTCGGTATTTCCTATCCAGGCATTGCGAAGATTGTCGCACGCATCCGCAATCTGGCGGATGAAATCTTTATCATTCTGATGCGACCAGATACACACGCCTTGAGGCTTTCCTGAAGCGGCGATTTTGAATATTTTATATGCCTGCGTTTTGTCAAAAGCGCTCATAAGATAATGGCGCGCTTCCCAACCTTTCATATCGCCCGGAATATGGTAATTGGTAAAGCTGGGGTGATATGGCGTGAAATCGCTCATCCAACGCCCCCCCTCGAAACGAAAAGGCATCCATTGTTCAAGGTAATTCTGATAATCCTGATCCATGTAGTTCCAACCGGCGCGGAAACTCACCGGGTAGATATGTTCATCTATCATCATCTGCGAAAAAACCCAATCGAAATCACCGATGCGCTCCGTAAAGGTATCGGCTTGTACCCAATGAAAGCCATCCCATTTATAATGGTGATAGTGATAACCGATTTCATCACCCCACCGTTCGAGGTCTTTCCCCCAATATTTATTTATCAGGAAAGTGGAGGAGACTGCGTTGGTATTGACTCCGGTGGTAAAATAAGCCCCCCCGAGCATGAACCAGGTGACTTTGAAAGGTTGTTCGGCGCTGTCTGTGTGCGCCTTGCGGAATGACTCATCCATCACATCCCTGAATACCCCCCTGGGATTGGTAAATACATCCGGATCGAATTCATTGGCATAAGCGTTTTCAACGGAGACGCCTTTTGTATTGTTCCAGATGGAGGTATCCGATCCCAGTATGATATAAACCGTATTGGCATAAGAGAACGAAGAGAAAATAACAAAAATGAAAAAGTGTTTTTTTATCATTCTTCACTTGTTATATAATAGAATGCGTAGATAGTGTTCTTAATATAGCATACTTCCTTGCAGAACGCCCGCGGTTTCCATATAATAAAATATCTCGAAGGAATCCAGGATCGGGGAATCCTCGCCGCTCGCTCCAAGCGCGATTTCACATTGGATGTAACGCCCCCTAAAAGTTCCCTCGAAATCAAATTCCAGGGAGTCGTAATAATCGGTCCATGTCGCGCCATTCAAGCCTTCCTGCGTTTCCGAAAAACGGTACCGGGTTCTGATGAATGTATCTTCCGGCGTTTCACCTGTCATTTGCACCCCGAGCCATTCCACAACCTTCTCTGCATCATATTCATAAACGAGCGAGCCGGTTGTTAGGGTTGTATATGCATTTGTATAAATCGTGAAATAAAGATCGTTTTCCGGATGCTTTATAATATCCTTGAGATCCTCTGAAACGAACATCTCCCCATCCGGATATGGATTCCCATCCGCATTTCCCATCCGGATCGAACTGAGTCCATACATCGGATTCACAAAACACAAGGCAAGGGTTTTCCCCACATATTCCGAAGGGATATCCCAGCTGAGGGGAAACCTCACGACGCCTGGCGCATTGACATTCACGGTCTTTCTGGTTAATATCGAATCAAAGGAAAAATCCGGCGCGCCATTTTCCAGCGTCCTGCGTATCTGAATCTCCAGTAGATCGCTGGTCGTCGCATCTTCCGCTTTCACATCCACAGCCTTGATATAATCCCCAGGAATCTGAACCGTCTGATAGGCGTAATAGCCGATGGTGGTAGAGGCGGCGCTGCCGTTATAACTCGACTGATCGATGGAGAGAATGCCATCCTGATCATAAACCTGAAACTGGCAGTCGAAATCCGGAAGCGTGATCCAATCCATGCTGTAGGAGCGTATTCCATGCCCATCCGCATAGGGATTGGTTGTATGGAGCCGGGTTGCCGATTTTCCGGAAACCAGCTTGATCACAAAGGCATAGGAACGTCCATCGAGAATCAGCCCCTCCAGATCATCGAATGTCGCCTCGATATATCCGGACGCCTCGATGACAGGGCTTTCATACGATCCGATGAGCGCCTCGGGAGAATCATCCGGAAAACCGCTGGGAAGAAGAGGTCTTACCTCCACCAGGAAACGAGAGGGCTGATTGATCATTACGCCCGCAAAGAGTTTTGATATCCCTGTCGCCTGCGGTTTGAAAATCTGCCCGATCCAGTAAGAACGGGCGAGCGGCAGCGTTGAAGATGTCGAGATGTTTTGACTGAGGATCGGCGCCAGATCGGCGCTTTCCACAATCCTGACTCTTCCGGGATTTTGATCCAGAACCAGATTCTGCGGCTGGCATCTTATGAATTCCCCCTGGTTGGTGATGCGGCGCGAACCATCCCGCGCCTCCTTCATGGAAACATTTCCATAAATATCGCACACGCCGACAACAGCTGTATCGATCAGGGATGAATCATAAGAAAACCGCCATTTATCCGGAGCGATTTTTTGCGTATCCAAACGGGAATATTGATCGTCATAATTTCGCACAGCCACCCAGGGTTGAACCTGGTATATATCGGGCTCCGATTGAATCACAATGGTTGTGATAGAGTCTTTCCGGGTGGTGGTCAGTTTGAGGAAAGGCGGCGAAAACTGGGGCAACGGCAGCGGCGTGATCGTGGGAGGAGGCGTGGGCGTGGGAGTGGGCGTTGGCGTTGGCGTATGAGTGGGAGTCGGTTCTTGTACTTCCGCCCAGTTTAAAAGAACCGCATCGGATATAACCGGACTTCCCCCCGGCTCGCTTCCCTGGGCATCCAGCTTTACCGAAGCCGCCCCTTCGTTGAAGTAATACCGCCCAAGCGGCTTCTCCACAAGCTGTTGCGTCCCGTTCTGATTGATATAGGCGTCGTGCGTTCCATCAGGCGCATGAATGACGAATTTCACGCTTGTTGCGCGGTTTGCGCTCTGGAGATAAGCTGTGGAAACCTCCCAGAATCCAGCCTGGGGAAGACTTGCGTTCCAGGTTGCCGTTGAGGCGCTTCCCGCGCCCGCATAACGGTAAATGCCTCCATTGTAACCTGTTGAACCGCTTTGCGTCCAGCTGCCGGTTTCTACATACGCGGGAGAGCCCGCGTCATTATCGACAATGACAGGCGCCGGAGTATCAGAGGCGTAAACGCCTTGCGCCGACGCAATACTGTGGGATGGAAATGAGGGCGTGGTTTTTTGCGTCTCTGAAACCGGAGGCGCCAAAATCGCAGAAGAGTTATCTATACCGGAAGTTTCTCCTTTGCCGGGCATTTCAATATCGTAAAGCTGATAATAAGTCATGGCATCTTTTGCAGTACAGTAGAAGAACGGAACATCAGGATGGCTATGCCACGCCGCGCGAAGATTGGCGTCCACATCCGCAATCTGCTGCGGAAAATCTGTCTCGTTCTGGTGCGACCAGACGCAGACCACCTGCGCCTTTCCCGTTGAAGCGGTATTGAATATTTTATTTGCTGTGGAAGCTGAAAAGCTCTTCATGTAAATATGCCGGACTTCCCATCCCTTCATATCCCCCGGAACTTTATAATCAGAGAAGCTGGGATGATAAGGCGCGTAATTCGTCATCCCTGCCGATCCTTCGAGCCGGAAGGGTATCCAGGGTTCCAGGTAATTCTGATATATATTATCCATGTAATTCCAACCGGAACGGAAGCTCACGGTATAGAGTTCCTCATCGATCATCATCTGCGACATGGTCCAGTCGAAATCCCAGGCGCGTTCCATGAATGTCGGCGCCATAATCCAATCCGAACCTGTCCATGCATAATGATGAAAGTGATAGGCGATTTCATCTCCCCACCGATCGATCTCATCCCCCCAGTATTTTTTTATGAGATACGTGGTAGTTGAGGCATTGGTGTTTATGCCCGTTGTGAAATAAGCGCCGCCGAGCATGAACCACGAAACCTTGAAGGGGCGTCCCGCGCTGTCTGTGCGTTTGTGCCGGAATGTCTCATCCATCACCTCACCCAAAACCCCGTCAGGATTGGCGAACACGCCGAAATTGAAATTCGTATTATACTGGAAGCCACCATACGTATGCCAGATGGATGTATCGGAGCTCAAGACAACATAAACCCTGTTGGCATGAGATATTGTGGAAAGAAGAAGAAAGAAAAAAATAAATTTTTTCATTTTTCCGCCTCGAATAGGAACACTATCTTTTTAAAACGTTTCAAGCGCCAGAACAAGGATAAAATGCGGTTATTCAAAAGAATTCGGGCGCATGTCTGAATTCTATCATGGAAAAACGGGGTCAAACCCTATAAAAATCCTGTATGCGCATCCTGACTCTATTGCGGGAACGCAGGATGATTCCTGCGGGGTCATTCTCTATAA
>JAFGFK010000390.1 GCA_016931135.1 Candidatus Sumerlaeota bacterium
CTGGCGAAGAAGAGCCTCCGGTTCTTTTGAATTCCCCCTGGTACAATATCGATGATGATCTGGGGATCGTCAGCCTCACAGAATCTGCAAAATCCTGTTATATTCCCAATAAAAAAAGCGTTCGGGGGAGGGTGGAACAGCTTTTTCATCTGAATTACCTCGAAAATCCGGAGCGTTTTCCCGTTGAGACTGTTCTCATTTTTTATCCCGGTTGGAGAAAAGATGAAACCCGCATCGCCTCGGAGAAATGCTCCCTCTTAAAACCATCTCCTTTTGTATTTCATCTCAAACTTGAAGATGGTAAAAAGTTTTCGTTCGACTTTGAGAATCTATCCATTAAAGAAGAACAATAAAGATGAAAGGCGCCGCGACTTTTCCCCGTATCGGCATTCATGACTGAAGGAAAAGGGATTCAATGTGGCGCGGGTCTTTATCGATCATCTTGCCATACATGGAATCGTGGAATCGGATGACTCCCCCTGTCTTTCCCCCATATACATGGACAAGGTATGCCGTTATCTATCCGCGGCGCGGAAAAATGGCGTGTACGTCATTCTCACGTTCCCCTGGTTTCCCGACAGCGCCGCCTACTATAAAATAGACAAGACGAAACCGGAAAACAAGCCGTACCATAATGCGAGTTATTTTCATCCCCTGTATATAGAAGTAAAAACGCGTTATCTCTCCGATTTTGGAAAAACCCTGAAAGCGCGCAACCCTGATTTATTGAATGCCATTTTCGCTTATGAGCTGGAAAATGAAAGCCACTTTTGCAAGGATGAGTTTCCTTTTACTCTCAATGATCCATATTTTCCGTTTATCACTTCCTCTTATGATTTAAGAAAACCTGAAGAAAAGCAGCGCCTTGCGGATGATGCGATCATAAACTGGGCGGATTTGTGCGTGAAGGCGTTCCGCAGGCATGACAAAACGGCGCTGGTTGCGGCGAATGTGTTCACCTTTCATGCGGTTGGGAGATCCTCTCCGGTTTCTCATTTCGGGGAAATGCCCGGGGATTTGCGATTCCCCGCAAGACCCCTTGCCCTTTTAAAATCCTCCATCGATTTTCTTGATATCCATCTTTATGCAACTGCGGATGTGGAAGAGAGCATGAAAACGGATTTGAAAAGCGTCGAATTTTCGGAAGTAAAAAAGGAATGCCTCAAAAAGGGCAAGCCCCTCATCATGGGGGAATTCGGCGCTTTCAAGGATCAGTTTCCGGATATAAACCAGGCGGCAAAGGCGATGAGGCGGCAGGCGGAAATTTCTCGGGAGATGGGTTTTCAGGGATGGCTGTACTGGACTTATGATTGCGAAGAACAGGCGCAGCTCTGGAACGCAAGATCCAGGGAAGACGTTATCATGAATGACCCTATATTTGTGTGCGGATGATGTTGCCGGGGCTGATCGTTCCATTGGTGGGATCATAAGGAATCATGGGATTCCAGGAGATATCGGGTCCGATGCAAAGGATTCTCCAGAATCCCCATTTTTCGAGGGCGCGCTGATGGGGTGCGTATTTGGCTTCCAGGATGGAAAAACCTTCCAGGCATTTCTGTTCCAGTTCCGGAATATTTTCGTAACTGTATCGCCGCCAGATTTCATCCGGGAAATCGTTTTGCCGCGGACGATCTCCACCGAACGGGCAAGGAATATACGCGTTTGTTAAATATGCAACAGGCGTACTTAAAGAATCGGGGATGTACCACCACTTGAGGTCGCTTCCGAAAAGGGGGGGAACGCCTCCGGAAAAACCGGGCTCGATCATGGTGGGATAGCGCGTTTGATCGATCCGGTACATCTCGAGGGCTCCGGCAATGGAGCGGAGGTCGGCTTTTGCGCGTGAAGCCTTGGAGCGCGTTTGCGCCTCGAGAAAATTGGGAACCGCCATCGCCGCCAGTATGGCGATAATCGCCACAACAATCAGAAGTTCGATCAAGGTGAATCCGTTTTTTCGGCGCATGGAGATTATCAAATCTTTTCTCTCAATCTTTCGTGTTGACAGTATGTAAAGAGGTTTCGTACAAATCATACTAATTTTATTCAACAGAACAAGGGGGAAATCATGAAGAATCTATCCATGGAAGACAAGAATTTATTATCCATTGCGAAGGAAAAAATACAGGCGTATCTGGATGGGGAGCTTTCATCGGGAAGGATCGAGAAGGGTTATTACCAGTTTGCGGTGGATAATGTCATGCCCAACCTGGAGGATTGGCTGGGAGATGAGGATATTGACCGATATTCCCCTCAATTGAAAGACGGCATTCGTGATGCGATCCGCGCGGGAAAATGGGCGGACATCACCAACGCCTTTGTATCGGAAATCAAGTTCGGCACGGGCGGCATCCGGGGGAAAATGGCGTTCGACAAGGAATCCATTTTAAAAATGATGGAAGAGGGTATCGGGGCGCGCTTTCTCAAAGGTCCCAATACCTTCAATGACAAGGTGCTCTTGCTCAAATCCATCGGAGTGGCGCGTTACATGAACGAAAAGAAATTGGAAAGTATCGTGATCGGATACGACAGCCGTATCAGGGGGCAGGATCTCGCTCAGCTGATCGCCGAACTCTTTTTGGGTTATGGAATACGGGTTTACTTTTTCGATGAGGCGTGCCCGTATCCGGAGGTTACCTTCGCCATTCCCAATTTAAAGGCGAACGCCGGAATTCTCATCAGCGCATCGCACAATGATTATCGTTACAATGGTTACAAGCTCTCGTGCGGAAATGGATCGCAGTTCGATCCGGAGGAACGCGACGAGATTTACAATAAATACATCAAGCCTGCGGCGATTTCACAGGTGAAGATGCTGAAATTCGAGGATGCGGGGAAAGATCATCTCTGGTTTCTGGGCGGAGCAGCGCCCTTGCCCAATTTCAATTATCATGGACGCGAAGACAGGCTGATCAACATGCACGAACGCCACGTGAAGCATGTGATGGGCTTTTTACTCAGGCCTGACATGATCCGCAGCCAGAAGAACCCGCTTCAGATAGCGTATTGCGCGTTCAACGGAGCGGGGCGCAAGGCTGTTCCCGCGATTCTGAAGGGAACGGGTTTCGGAGAACCCATGATCATCAAATCCATGGATGAGCTCAACGGGCTTTTCCCGGCGTTCTGTTCGGATCCCGGGAAGGAGCAGCAGCCTGATCCTGGGGATTTGCGCGCTGCGGAAATCGCCATGAACGCCTTTAAAAAGGAATACCCAGAAAAATTCGACCAGATGGACATCCTGATTGGAACCGATCCGGATGCGGATCGTTGCGGCGTTATCGTCAAGGTTCCGGAAAATCAAAAGGACATTTACGGAGGGAAGGATTACGCCCTTCTTCCCGCGGATGACGCCTGGTGCCTGGTTTTATTATATCGTTTGAAATACGAGATCGATAAATATGGAAAGGTAAAAGATGCGGACAAAAAATTCCTTGCTCAATCTCATACCACATCGGATGCGAATATCCGCCTGGTTTTGAAATACGGTTTGGGCGTTGTTCGCACATGGGTCGGATTCGCCATGCTTTCCGCAGGAGTGAGAAGGGCGTGGGAGCGTGAGAAATTTCCAAACCTTATTCAGGGAAAAGCCAAACCGGAAGACGAAAAATGCGATCCGGTGCTGATGGAGACCATCGACATGAACAGCGAACGCGTGATCAATATCGCAGCCATGGAGCAATCGAATGGATTTTCGATTCTCGGGGCGCCGCCGGCTGATCCTTTCTCCCTGGGAGAAGGGGGGCATGTGCGCGACAAGGATGGAACCTTTGCCGCGCTCCTGGTTGCGGAAATCGCGGCATGGGCAAAGGAGCAGGGGAAATCGCTCATCGAAATCCTGGATAATGAGATTTACCTCGATCCGGATATCGGCTTGATCTTCAATTATTACGAGCCCGCCCCAATGGATGGGGAATATGAAGGTCTCGAGGGGTATACGCGGAAAAAGAACATTTTGAAAAAAGCCGAGGCGTTTCACGAAAAGGCGAAAAAGGGAGGATGGGAATTGTGCGGGCTCAAGGCGACATCCACATACATTTATAAAACCGGGAAATATGACGCCGTGAACTGGGCAGGTTTTCCGGATGAGGGAATCCGGTTTTATTTCAACAATGATCCTTACACCTATCTTACGATCCGCCCCTCCGGGACATCGAACGCCCTGAGATTTCACTTCCAGATCAAGGCGGCTGATGTGAACAGGGCGAATCTACTGGAGAAGAAAAGGGAAGTGCGCCGGAAGGCTCAGGAGGTTGTCAAGACGCTGCGGGGGCTTTTGGGCGCGACAGAATAAGGCGTTATTCGCTATTTTTCGGAAATTAATAGATTCTTCTTAATAAGGATGGCTCTGTGGAGAAGACTGCCATGAGATTCGGCTTTTTCCCTCCGATATTTTTTATCTTATTTCTATCCTTTGCATGGGGAAATACGCGCCTTTTGACCAATGAAACCACTCCAACAGTCCATCTCGATATTTCACCCTTTCCGGTTCAGGTTGATCCAAACGTGGATTTCGATGTAACCATAGAATACGAAATGGATTTGTATGAATACGGGCTTAAATCCAGAATTTTCCTTGAGATAAGGAATCTTTCCGATCACGGCGTGATCTTTGACGGCTGGATTCGCGATGGCGAAGGAAATAAAACAAAGATACGTTACTGGTCATCGCAGTCAAGCGCCAACGGCATTGGTTTCAGGGAGGAAAATTACTCCAATTTGAATCTTGAAACAACCAGGTTTGCGCGCGTTATCAAGCCTGTGGATGATGACGATTGGGATAATCGATACGCCGATGCGAACACCTTATCTCATCCTACGCGAGTGGGGGCGCTTGCGTCTGTATCGAGTTGGTTATTGTATTAATCCTTATCAGGAATGCCAAGAATGAAGATCCTGAATTATAAGGCGTTTCTCATTTTACTTCTTCCTTTTCTATTATTCCTTCCAGCCATTTTATCGAACCGGATGCCGTTTTTCATGGATCCAGTGACGCAGTTTTACCCGTATCGTTGCGCGGTTTCCCTGCAATTGAAATCCGGGCGTCTTCCCTTGTGGACGTCTTCCATGTATGGAGGCATGCCTCTTCTGGCAAATCCCCAGGTTGCGGTTTTCTATCCATTCAACTGGTTATTCTTTATGCTTCCGAGAGCGGGAGTCTTTACTTTTCTTCATGCGGTTCATATTTATCTTCTGGGGATAGGCGTTTATTTCTGGCTTTGCGCGAGGCGATTTTCCCGCGCCGCTTCTCTTGGCGCCGCCATGATTGGCATGTTGAGCGGCGCGACATGGGCGCATCTGGCGTTTGGGGCGTATCTGAATACCATGGCGCTATTTCCCTGGACGCTTTTTTTCTTCGAGAAATTCAGGCGGAGCGGGAGAAAGAAATGGTTTTTCGGAATAACGGTTTGCGCGGCTCTGCAGATATTAACCGGCGCGCCTCAGGCGGTTTATTATTCCTTTATCGTTTACGTCGGTTGGGCGCTTTTGAATCTTACTGGAAGAAAAAACCTTAAATCCGAAATCCGGTATGTTCTGTATATGGCGGTGGGTCTGATCCTTGCCGCCGGGATTGCCTCCATTCAACTCCTGCCGACTTTTGACCTGATCCGGAACACGCAGAGAAGCGGCGCCCTTCCCTTGGAGATCATTCGGGAGGGTTCCCTTTCTCTCAGGCGGGTTCTGGAATCTTTTCTCGGTTGCAACGCGATGCCGCAGGATGCGGGCGATGCGGCGTATATCGGGGCAGCGGGGACATTTTTTCTCCTGTGGGGAATATTTGCGTCGTGTCGAAAACACAGATGGAAAGACATTCTGCTTTTCTCATGTTTTCTTTCACTGGGCATTGCTCCCTTTTCCATTTTATATGCAAAGATTCTCCCGGGATATGGCGGATTTCACGATCCGAGGCGAATTCTTGCCCTGGCGCCTGTTCTGGCTGCGCCGCTCATGGCGCGGGGATTGACATTGATATTCAAAAGTCGCGGACTTACGAATCCGGGGCGTTTCCTGTTTTTGTTTCTGGCTTTTTTCTCCGTGTTCTTTTTGTGGCGCGGGGGAAAGGGGAATCTTCAGCTCTGGCAAGCCCTGGGATGGATTCCAAATCTTACATGGAAGGGAAGCGTTGTTTTTTCCGGGATTGTTTTCATTGCGATTTCGCTTTCCGATCTGGTCGTTATTTTTCCGGCGCGCCTCGGGAAAGCGCTGCTCATATTCCTGGCTATACTGGAAATCCTGAATTACAGTTTCTGCCGCATCGACACGAAATTCATCCGGGAGAGGGACATACGCCCGGAGTTTGCGGATACCCTTAAAAACGATCTTTCTCAAAACAATCTTCCGCGAATCTTCGCCTTCGATTCCTCCGGCAATTATTCCTTTCATTACGCGCGAAGGGATTTGAAGGAATCCTGGCTGCCAAACCTGGCGGTTATTCATGGCGTAAGCGATTTTCAGGGGTATGATCCCCTGAAGCCACTGCGTTATCATCTCTTTATTACAGTTCTGAACGAGCCTCATGCGTTTTCTCCGCGCTCGCCTTTTACCACGCATTTCGGAGTGATTAAAAATATCGAATCCCCGTTGATCGGGAAAACCGGCATCACGCACGCCATTGGATTGGGTAAGAACGCAGCGTCAAAGTTGTGGAAACGCATAGAAATTCCCTCACAATCCGATCCGGATATTCATGAATACGCAAAACCGTCAGGAAGGTTTTCCTTTGAACGGAATCCTCTGGCGGTTGGATCGGTTGAAGAGGCTATCGAGGAGTTGCGATACCAGAAGATAACGGGCGATTTGCGCGGTGTGATCGAAGGGGGAAGGCGGATTCAAGGGAGCAAGGCGGAAAAAAACAATCAGACGCGTATCATGGAGATAGCGGAGTTCCGGGAGGGGTATGCCCGGTTAAAAGTCAATGCGCCAAAAGACGGTTACCTGATTTTCCGGGAGGGGTGGGATTCCGGTTGGCGCGCTTTCATCGATGGAAAGGAGCAAGAGGTTTTTCCAGCGGATTTGGCGTTTCTTGCCGTATTTCTGGAAAAGGGGGAACGTGAGATTATCTGGAAGTATGCTCCCTCCTCGCTCTTTAAAGGCGCGATGATCAGTTGCTTCTCGATGCTGATTTTGATCCTGTTCGTTACCATCGTAAACAAGGGTAAATCAAACTAAAAATCGGAAAATGTCACAATTGCTCTCCTCTTTTTTACATTTAAAGTTAAACCATTTCCCTTAACTTAGCGCCATTCGCGTCAGACCCGAAAAGTTTACTCTTTACTTGAAGGGCTTCCTTTCATACACATATTTTATTGTGATTCATTATCAGAGATAAAGAGAGATGAACGGATTATTAAAAAGCGATGTTCTATTTTTCATGGGAATCCTGATCCTTGCCGTGGCGGCGACGGCGGCTGCCTCTCCCCCGGTAATCATAAATGAAATCCATTATCACCCGGATACGAGGATGCAGGGTGAGGAATTCGTCGAGATTTACAATGCCAGTAACCAGATCATCGATCTTTTTGGGTGGCGATTTTCGAACGGGATCAAATACAAATTTCCTCCGGGAGTCGTGATTCAACCGGGGGAGTTCCTGGTGATCGCCCGCGATCCTCTTGCCCTTAAAACCGCCACAGGTTTCGACAATGCGTTTGGACCTTACTCGGGTAAACTGGACAACGCCGGGGAAAGGCTGACTTTACTGGACAATTCGGGAACTGTCGTCGATGAATTGATCTATTGCGATGAGGGAGAGTGGCGCAAAGAAGCGGATGGAAGCGGGGCGTCTCTCGAACGGATATCTCCCTTCTTACCGGGGAAATACGGCGCGAGCTGGAGGGCGTCCGCAAAGACATGCGGCACGCCCGGGGCGCAAAACAGCGCGTATGAGGAAAATCCCGCGCCTATCATTATAAAGACAAGGCATGATCCACCGGTTCCCAAACCGGGCGAATTCGTCACCATCACCTGCTGCATCATCGACAATTCCGGCGCTGTAAAATCGGCAACCCTGGAACACCGTAAAGATGGAGACGCTTCTTATGAACAAACCCCCATGTACGATGACGGAAAACATGGAGACGGGATGGCGGGAGACAATATGTATGGAGCGGGCGTTCGGGGATTGGGAGATGGCGAACGTCTCGAATTCCGCATCAAAGCCGTTGACGAAGCTGGGGGTGAAACTGTCGCCCCCCCGGATTCGCCGATCAAGACATTTCTTTGCCCCTTTTCTCATCATGTTCCTCCGGAGGATCTGCCCACTTACAGAATCGTCACAACCGCAGCCAATCGAAAGGAACTGGAAACAAGGGACCTTTACTCCGACGAGATTCTGGACGCCACCTTCATCGGAAGCGACGAAAAAATTCATTACAATGTCGGGTTGCGTTACCGGGGAGGCAATTCGAGGAAATGGCCCAAAAAATCCTATCGCGTGAATTTTCACAAGGATAATCCCCTGGATGAAAAGGGCGCGACCAAGTTGACTTTGATGGCGGTTTTCCCGGCCAATCAGTTTCTGTCTTATGATTTATTCCGCAGGGCGGGCGTTCCGGCTCCCGAAACAAGGCTCGTAAGGGTACATCTGAACGAAACCAATCTGGAGGTTTACAACCAGCTGGAAGTCGTGGATGAAGATTTTGTATCCCGGGCGTTTTTCAACGAAGACAGCGGCAATCTTTACCGGGGGATGAAACAGGGCGAACTCAATTACCTGGGGGAAGACCCCAAACCTTACAGGGAAAAATACATCAAGAGAACAAATGCGGATATTGACGAGTGGGGCGACCTGATACGTTTGACCGATATTCTCACTAACGCCCCGGATGATCAGTATGCGGAAAAAGTCGCGGCTCATATCGATGTGGACAACTGGCTCCGATTTTTCGCAACGCACACGGTTCTCAACAACTGGGAGGGCGGGATATACAACTGGAGCGGGGACGATTACTATCTTTATTTCAGGCCTTCGGATGGAAGAGCGGTTATCGTTCCCTGGGATCTGGACACCGCCATCATGGGTTCGCAATTCGCCGTATGGATTGCCACAGTACCCGCCTCACGCCGTTTTCTGCATCACCCTGCGTTTACGCTCCCTTTTCTGAAAACGCTCCGCCATATCATAGATCACGAATTTTCCCGGGAAAGCATGTTTCAGAAAATAGATTCCCTTCCCAAGTCCGCTGCATCGGACGATTACAAAATGAAACTGAAAAAGATGGTGGAAGAGCGCCATTGCGTCATCCATGACGAGATTCACAGCGCGCTTACTTTAGACGCCATCGATCAATATGGATTATGCCAGGCGTTTCCGAGAAAGACGGAGTGGCGATATTTGCGTGGAACCGGGGAACCAACCGTCGGCGCGCTTATATGGACGCATCCGGATTTCGACGATTCCACATGGGGGAAAGGACCCGCCATATTCGGTTATGGGGATGCGGATGACACCACGGATTTCCCGGAAATGAGAAATACATTCCTCTCGGTATATATCAGAAAGGAATTTTACATATTGAATCCGGAGGATTTCAAAAATGACCGGGCGGTTCTCAAGGTGAATTACAATGATGGTTACATTGCCTTTCTGAATGGAACGGAGATAGCGCGGTCTAACATGGGGGAGCCGGGCTCTTTTGTCCCTTATAATGTTTCCGCTACAGATATTCATGGAGCGGGATTGTATGAAACCAGGGAATTGCGTTCCATCGCTCCCCTTTTAAAACGGGGAAGAAACGTACTGGCGATCCAGGCTCATAACGCCGACATCGCGGATTGGACGTTTTCCATTGACGCCTATCTTTTTCTTGCGGAAGAGGAAAAACAGCAAGGGCGCGAGTGGACAGTTCCCGATCAGGAAAAGATTTTCAACCTCCAGGGAAGAGCCAACCAGTGGAAAACCCAACGGGTGGAGGTAAACGGGCAATCGGTTCCCTATTCCTTCATAACAGGAACCTGGAATTATCAATCACAGATCAAATCCGGAACCAATACCATTACTGTGCGTTCTTTTGACGATAAGGGTTCTGAGATCGAGAAACTGGATCAGACGTTTCATCTGATCATGCCGATTACAGATGAAACGCAAAAATTTCCCCTGCCGGATTTCAACGCAAGAAAGGAAGGAGTCTTGGAAGCCGACGAAACATGGACGGTTGAGGGAGGACCCTATTACGTTCCGCAGGATTTGAGAATTCCGCGCGACAGGGTTTTAACCATCCAAAGCGGGACCGTTGTTCTTTTGGGAAAGGGGGCGTCCATAACCGTAAGCGGTGGATTATCCGCCCTGGGAACGGAGTCGGCGCCGGTACGCTTCATGGACTGGAAGGACGCGCCCTGGGGTTCCATTACATTGACAAACGCAAATCGTCCTGTTCGATTCAGCCATTGCCGATTCCAGCGATCCTCCATGGATACAGTTGCCATACTGATGAAATCATCCAGCGCCTTGATCGATCACTCGGTTTTTCAATATTGTTCCCGATGCGTGGAGATTGATTCGGATTCTTTTTGCGAATTCAAAGATAATTTTATCATAGATTCCTTGTGCAATTCCCAGTGCGTTCATGCTTATGAGGGCGGGACCCTTCAGGTTGAATCGTGCGCATTTTACGATTGCCTGGATGCCGTGGAATTTACGGGGGAATCGAAAAAACAATCCTTTGTAAGAAATTCCTATTTTATCGGAGGTCCTGATGATGGGATAGACAGTAACGGCTGTTCCGTTCTGATCGAGGGGAATTACATAGCAGGAATAACGGATAAGGGGATTTCGCTGGGGCTGCCCTGCAAACCGGTCATCCGCAATAACCTTGTATATCATTGCGGCATCGGGATCGCGGTAAAGCAGGGATGCGAGGCATGGATGGATCATAATACCCTGGTTCAAAACAAAACGGGAATCATGGCTGAGGCAAGCTCCGACACGCCGGCATTGGGAGGAGGAAAAGGGACGCTTCACAGCTCCATCATATGGAACAACAAGAAGTCGCTGAACCTGAAAGACGCTTCCACGCTCAGCATATCATACAGTAACGTTCAATCGGAACAGGCGATTTCCGGTAATGGAAACATCAACAGGGATCCCGGTTTCATCAACTCTTCGATATCCGATTTCCGATTGAAGGCGGATTCGCCATGTATAAAATCCGGGAAGGATGGAACGGATATGGGGGCATTCAGCTTTTCCAGAGACGCGCCGGAGATTCCGAAAGCGCCGCTTTCACCGCAGCCTTCGGGGATTGTGAGAAACCCGGTGAAAAAATGATTCTCTGGATCATATCAATATTTTTCCATGGGGGGTGGGAATATGCTGAAAATCAAAGGTTTTACACTAATCGAGCTTTTGATCGTGGTGGCGATCATAGCAATCCTGGCGGCGATTGCCGTGCCGAATTTCCTGGAGGCGCAGGTGCGCTCCAAAGTTTCGCGCTCCCGCGCCGATATGAGGAGCATCACAACAGCCTTGGAAACCTATTGCGTGGACAACAGGAAGTATCCCTCGCATGATTTTGCCCCGGCTTTCGCCCGCTTGAATGTGCTTTCAACGCCCATAGCCTATATCACAAGCGTTCCGCTGGATCCCTTTGCAGATCGTTACAAGGATGCTGTCACATACCTGTACCACAGAAACGGATATATCTATGATGAGATTGCGCCGCTAATCGAGCTCGGGCACTGGGATGTGATGACTTATATCGAGGCGTACAACAGGGGGCAGAAATGGCTGCTTATCGGGCGCGGACCGAATCTTGTTTATGACGCCACGTTTTACAGCGATCCCAATATAGATACGAGGTATGATCCAACCAACGGCACAGTGAGCCGGGGCGATCTGGAACGGTTTGGACCTTGATGGAAATGGAGGGAAGCCGATTGAATGATTCAATACGCCTTTATAAATTTATCCATCGTATTATTTTTTCAGTAATTCTGATTTTCTCACTGAATCGCGGAGGTCTGGGAATAATGGATCATCCTGTTCGCATCGATGTTTTGGCGCAAGATTCTGTTTATGTCAAGGAGCCTCTTGTTCCCAACGATCCGGCACAGGCAAAATCAAACACCGCGCGGATGCAGGCGATCATGGAGAAGGTTCCTTCAGGTGCGGCTGTTTATTTTCCGGTTGGGCATTATTATTTCGATGGCGCAGGGCTTCCGAACCGCAGCAGCATCGAAACATCAAAGCCCGGGCAAACCATATACGGCGATGGGGCGGAATTGACCGTAATTTTTCAAACAAACCTGGAAAAGAATTTTGGTTTTCAAACCGATGCTGCGCGAAAACACGTTCCCGCATCCACTATTCGCATCAGGCACAAGGGGTGCACGGTTCGGAACCTCACCATAGCCGTTGATCCCAATGCGCCGAATAATGCCATTGCTCCCAGCGCTGCGATCCAACTCGCGCACATTGCCTATTTCCCGGATCATAATATTGGCATCATTGAAACCACGGGGATCGGAGAGGATTTCCTGCTGGATAACATTGTGGTAAAGGATGTGAATATCGGGGTGCATTACGGAGGCGGCATACAGGGAACACGTTTTTTCGAGATCGGGATCGATATCATCGGGTCCGGGGGGATGGTAAAAGTCTCCCATATTGATCGCCTCGATGCAAAATATGGAATCCGGCTGGATAACGGCAATCATTGCGGCCAGGGCAATTATTATTTCGACCATATCTACATGATCGGAAAACATGGAGTGACAAACGGCGGGGTATTCTTCGACTGGATCGGGGGGCAGCTCGCTGTTATCAGGGATTGCGAGGCAACTTTCACCAACGCTTTTCACGCGGGACCCCTGGGGGCGGATGGCGACAGACTGGAACCTTTTCCAGAAGGAGAGGTGCGGCGAAGTAAAGACCGGATGTGGGATTGGCTGACCTGGCACGGGCACGGGGTTGCAGCGGCGCCCAATGCTGCGCAGATTACGGAATGGTACGGGCTTCCGCGGCGCGCCGAGATCGTCCGCATCGGTTCCCTTCCGCGAACTGGCGATAAGGAATGGAAAAAGGGGGAACACTTTACCACTGAGCGCATCGAAGAATCCGGTCCCCTTCAACACGCAACAAAAATCATCTGGATAAAGGATCCTCCAGGTTCGGGATCAGTTTACTTTGTCACGTTCTCGCAAACGAAAGAATACAGGGTTCATGATATTGAATGGGGATCGGTTACCGGTTGTTTTTTCGGGGAGGCAAGGCAGGCGGATGAAAACGGATATGTGTTCAAGTTCGAGGATCAGGGATTTGGACATTTAAATCCGGACTTCGGTTTTCCTGTTGGTTACGGATTCTCTATTTCCGGAAACACGTATATAAACGGGGATGGGTTTCTCATGGGGAACTCGGGCTACATCAGAATAACGGAAAACACAGCGGGCGTTTCCAATCTTTTCATTCAGGGTACTGATGATCGCCGATGTGTGCGGGAGATTTCCTTCGATGGAAATCAGCTGAATAATATAAATGTAAGCGACTTTGTAAGCCATCTTCGGATGACGCGAAACCGCATCGAGGGGCGCGTTCTGTTGAATGCGGCGACATCGGCTTCTCATATTTCCCTGGAAGGAAATACAATCACATGGGGAGGGGACCGGCTTGTGAGTATTTCCGGGAAAGGCGTCGAGCATGTAATAGTTACAGGCAACACGATTGCGCATGCAGCGGGGAGCGGGATTTTTCTTGAGGATGTGAATTCGGGAATGGTGAAGGATAATGACGTTTCCGGGTGTGGGAGCGCGGGCATGGAA
>JAFGFK010000391.1 GCA_016931135.1 Candidatus Sumerlaeota bacterium
GAAGCACAGGAGGATGGTTGCGTTATCAACGTTCGGCGCGGTTGTTCTTTATCTTCTTCTGGGGCCCGGGTGGTGAGGGCAACTCCTTAAACTCGGGCGCATCTTGACTCCATTACCAAAACATCCCGTTTAAGAATCACAAATCCTGTTGACAATCTTCCTTATGTCCCATGACAATCCTTCATTAATTTTTTACGCAAAGAAAGCGATGTCTCATTTTTAAGACTGAAATCTAAGGAGGATTTAACACCCATGGGAGAGATGTCACCCACCATGTTAAAGGGCGGAAACCGGGTATTGATCGACGGAGAGGTTTATATCGTCATTGAAGTGAGTATGCAGGCGATGGGGCGGGGAAGGGGACGCGTCATTGTCAGAATGCGCCACCTGGTTTCCGGGCGCGTCATCGAGCGCACCTTTCGCTCCACGGAAGGCGTGGAACTCGCGGATGCGGAGTTCCGGGATATGCAATATCTTTATCGGGAGAATGAAGATTACATATTAATGGATAATCAAACCTATGAACAGCATAGCATTTCTGAAGACGTTGTGGGGAATGCCGCACATTTTTTGAGAGAAGGAACAACTGTAAAAGCAACCCTTTTCGAGGGAAAGGTGATCGGGGTTGAACTGCCCCTCAAGATGGATTTTGAGGTGATCAACACCTATGACGTTGTGAAAGGCGATACAGCCACCAATGTAACCAAAGACGCCACAATCGATACCGGGCACGTGGTGAAGGTTCCGCTTTTTATCAAACAGGGAGACCGTATCCGCGTGAATACCACCACAAATGAATATGTGGAACGCGCATAAAAGGATTTTACCCTTTTCAAACAAATATATCATGATCGATAAACGATGAAATTCGCCCTATATCGCTGCCATATCGCGAAAACCCCCTACCAGGTTTCCATGCCTCCGCTTGGTCTGGGATACATCGGGGCGTATGTCAAAAAGCAATGCTGGTTTTGCGAGGTTGGATTCTTTAGAGATACCCGGAACCTCCTTGAATGGAAACCGGACATTGTCGGGATTTCCTCCGCAACAGAGAATTTCAACGAAGCCATTTCCCTTGCCAAACTCGTGAAAACGGAACTGGGCGCACCGGTTTTTATCGGGGGCGATCACATCACCATCCTCCCCCACACGCTTCCGGAATGTTTCGATGCTGGAATCATCTCCGAGGGAGAAATTACAGCAGCGGAGCTGATCAAGCTTTATTACAAACGCAAGCCGTCTTCTTCAGATCTCGGGGAAATCCCGGGAATTTGTTTTCATGAAGAGGGAAAAGTCGTCATCAACAAACCGGGGAATCTGATTGACAATCTGGACATTCTCCCCTATCCTGACAGGGACCTTCTGGGCGATAAATGGGCTGTTCCTTACAAGAAACAGGTTCACATGATCACATCGCGGGGTTGCCCTTATGATTGCATTTTCTGCTCCGCGCCGCTCCAGTGGAAAAAGGCGCGTTATTTCTCGCCGGAATATGTTGTGAAAGAAATCGAATACCTGAGGAACCGCTTTGATCCTGAGGAGATATATTTTTTCGATGATCTTTTCATAGGACACATCCAGCGTTTCAAAAAAATATGCGCCATGATCCGGGAAAAAGGACTGCACAAGGATATTGTGTTCCGCTCTTACGGAAGGGTGGATATTCTGGATGAATCCATTGCAGATTTGTTTGCGGAACTCAATTTCCATTACATCGATTTCGGATTTGAAGCCAATTCCCAGGCTGTGCTTGACTATTTGAATAAGAAAAACAGCGCGCCTGAAAAAAATCAGGGCGCGATCGATCTTCTGGCAGAAAGGAATATTTCCATTGGCGGGAACTTCATCATTGGATCCCCACGCGAAACCAGAAAGCAGATGGAGGAAACCCGCGCCTTTGTGGAACGGAACAGGGATTCTCTCGATCGCTGTTCCATGGGTCCCCTGCAACCCATACCGGGAACGCGCGTTTGGGAATATGCGAAAACGAGGGGGCTTGTTTCCGAAGATATGGATTGGAGCCGCTTCATACTTGATCTTGATCACCTCGATATGACCCGCGACCCTTATCTTTGCGAAACAATGCCCATGGAGGAATTCCTGGAGTTTTATTACAAATTTCATCAGCTGGCGCGAGAGATCAACGCGCAGGGAAAAATACGCAAATTTGCCTTTGAACTGGAGCGGCAGCAGAAACGCGAGGATAAACTGCGTTCCGAGCTGGAGGAACTGAAGGGTTCACGCCTGGTGAGGCTTGCCATGAAATTCAAGAAGAAGCGTTAATTGTGGGTTGTAGGTTGTGGGTAGTGGGTTGTGGGTAGTGGGTAGTTTGAGAGTTACTGTTGATATGGCATTATTAACAAACCAACTTATACGCTGGTTCAGAAAAAATAAAAGAGACCTTCCCTGGAGAGAAAATCCCACCCCGTACTGCGTATGGATTTCCGAAATCATGCTGCAGCAAACCGTGGTGAATGCGGTGATTCCCTACTTTCGAAAGTGGATGGAGAAATACCCGGATATTGCGCATCTTGCAAAGGCGAAGGAAGCGGAGGTTCTTCGTATGTGGGAGGGGCTTGGATATTATGCGCGTGCGAGGAATATTTTCAAGGCTGCGATAGAGATTGAAAAAAAGTTTGGGGGAAGGATGCCGGAGACATGGGAGGAATGGCGGGGGCTTCCCGGGATCGGGGATTACACGGCATCCGCGATTATGAGCATTGCGTTCGGGAAACCATATCCGGTTCTGGATGCGAATGTGCGGCGCGTGGGGCGGCGCATCCTGGGTATGGCGGCATGGGACAAAAAAAGGGAGAAGGAACTGCTCGAATTTTTAAGGGAAGCGATGCCCCGGAAAAATCCCGGGGCTTTCAACGAGGCGCTCATGGAGCTGGGGCAGAAGGTGTGCCTTCCTGATAAGCCCTTGTGCGAAAAATGTCCCGTGAAGAGATTCTGCATCGGTTTTGAAAAAAATATCCAGAACTTGATCCCCGGAAAAGCCGACAGGAAAATTACGAAAAAAAAGACATATCTCGCATTATTCGTATCGCGGGGAAAACTGCTCATCGTGAAAAGGGAGAAGGGAATCCTGAAGGATTTGTGGGGATTTCCGGAATTTCAGGAAGAAGGGGAAATCGCATCCTTTATCAAAAAAGAAGGCGGGAGGCGTTTTAAGGAAACGGGAAAACTCAAGGCGCGGATTCATTATTACACGAGGTTTCGGGATGAACTTATTCCTTTTGTTTATGAGGTGGAAAAGCAGTTCGGGGGGAATGCAGGGAGCCGCCGCTGGGTATCCTTCAATGAACTTGAGAAATATCCATTGCCATCAGTTTACAGGAAGATACTGGAGGAACTGTTATTGAAAACATGCCCCGCAAAAATATAGAAAAATAGAGGATTGACCCTCA
>JAFGFK010000039.1 GCA_016931135.1 Candidatus Sumerlaeota bacterium
CCCCGTGTTCCCCGTGTCCCCCGTGGTTGAATATCCTTTAAATTTGAATAAAATGAAAAGAATCATAAGGTAAATTCTCACAAAAGGACATTCAGGCTTTCTTATCAAAATCTTAGCGCCATTATTGGAGAAGAACCTTTTTTAAAACTGAGAAACGAGCGAAATGATGCGAAAAGGGGGGCATGCCGCGCTGTTTTTTCCACTGTGATTATATCTTTTTGTTTAAACAATCCTTTATCCTTTCAAGATATTGCTTGTATTATACCTTCCCCTCCCGACAACCTACAACCCGCAACCTGCCATCCCACCCCCCCCAAATTTCCATTGTCTTTCTTAAATAAAAGCAGTATGAAAAATATTCTGTACAATAAAAAAATAATTAAAGGAGTTTGCGATGTTCATTGTTCATGTTTTTGTCCGGGCGTTCGAGGATCATATAGAGAACTTCAAAACCGCCACAATGGAAAATGCTCAAAACAGCGTGAAAGAACCGGGTATCGCCCGTTTCGACGTGATCCAGGAATTGGAGGACCCCGCAAAATTCATTCTGGTAGAGGTTTACCGCACAAAGGAAGACGCGGCAAAACACAAGGAAACCGATCATTACAAAAAATGGCGCGATACGGTGGCGCCCATGATGGCGGAACCCCGCTCCAGCATCAAGTATGCAAATATCTTCCCCGATGAAAACGGGTGGAGCTGACAATGAAAAATGAAAAATGAAAAATTAAAACCGGGATAAATAAGTTGAATCATCTATGAAAAATTTGAAATAAAAAATCTGATATTTCGGATTTATTTGGGAGGCGTAAATTGCGTTTTGAATTTGCCACCGCGAACAGGATCATTTTTGGCGCCGGATCGTTGGGTGAAATTGCACCGATGGCGTCTGAAATGGGGAATTCCGCATTTATCGTTACGGGGAAAAATCCTGATCGCGCAGCGAACCTTCTGAATTTATTGCAGGAAGTTAAAATCCATACTGTGACTTTTTCCCTAGGAGAAGAACCGACAACTCATCTCATTATGGAAGGTATTCAAAAAGCGAGAGATTCGGAATGCAATATCGTGATCGGATTTGGCGGAGGGAGCGTCATCGATGCGGGAAAGGCGATCGCCGCGCTTCTTTCCAATCAGGGAGACCTGTTCGATTATCTCGAGGTGATCGGAAAAGCCAAGCCGCTCGAAAATCCGCCCCTCCCTTATATCGCCATACCGACAACCGCGGGAACCGGCGCCGAAGTTACGCGCAATGCGGTTATCCTCTCCCCGGAACACAAAGTCAAGGTCAGCATGAGAAGCCCCCTGATGCTGCCGCGCCTCGCCCTCGTGGATCCGCTCTTGACGCATTCCATGCCGTCTTCCGTAACCGCGAGCACGGGTCTTGACGCCCTTACGCAGCTGATCGAGCCTTTTCTATCGAAAAAGGCGAATCCTGTAACCGACGGATTTTGCCGCGAGGGGCTTCGCCTCGCCGCGCGATCTTTGAAAAACGCCTTTGATGATGGAAGCAATGCCCCCGCGCGTGAAGGTATGGCGCTTGCCAGCCTTTTCGGAGGGCTTGCGTTAGCTAACAGCGCCCTCGGGGCGGTTCACGGTTTTGCGGGACCCGTTGGCGGGATGTTTCCCGCGCCTCACGGGATTATCTGCGCGCGGCTTCTTCCCTTTGCGATGGAGACGAATTACAACGCCCTGAAAAACCGTACTCCAAACTCCCCGGCTCTGGAAAGGTTTCAAGAATTGGCGTGGATTTTTACAGGCAACCCCGCTGCTAAATCTGAGGAGGCGGTTTCCTGGATTAAAAACCTCTGCGACGCCCTTAATGTACCGCATCTTTCTGAATATAGAATTAAAAAAGACGATATTCCCCTCATCGTGGAAATGGCGAAAAACTCCAGCAGCATGAAAGGTAATCCTATTGAATTGACGGATGAAGAACTTGCGATGATATTGGACAACGCCTTATAGAGAAATAAATTGTGAAATTTTCTAGCAGTCTTGAGATAATCAATAAAAATCCAATACGTTTATATAAATTTTGATTTTTTCCAGGTTCAGAACATTCTTGACTATTTTATTTTATATGATACTATACACATAATACATTATACAAATTATATATTTTAATGATTTGTTTCCCTTTTTTTGTTCCTTTTGTCTATTGGAGGGAGGATGAAATATGGAGAGTTTGGAAAATTCATCCCAGTTTACAGGTTCTTTCAACCATGTTTCCTCATCCATGAAAGAACCGCTACACCTTGAAATGAAACCGGTGGACGTCTTTCTGGACAGCCTGGGCGTATGCGCCCATTTTTCCGCGTCTGCGGAAAGGGAGATCGATCTGACATGCGAGGCGGGAATACGCCATATCCGCAATGAAATCCCCTGGGAATCCGTGGAAAAAGAACCCGGGCAGTTTGAACTTCCCCCGAAGAACCTCGACTGGATCGATCTCGCAAACGCAAGGGGCGTCCAGATTTTACTTGCGCTTGGCTATGGAAATTCCATTTATCCCGATCTTGGCATCGGCTCCCGAAAATTTCCGGAGGAAAATTTCGAACTCTTCGGGCGTTATGTGGATTTTATCGTAACGCATCTCAAGCACCGCATCAACGGCTGGGAGATATGGAACAAACCAAACTGGTTGTATCTGAATCGGCAATATGGAGGCGACTGGAGGGGCGGCGGATGGGTGGAATCTTATGTTCGCCTTGCCGATATTATCCTGGGGCGCATCAGGGCAATCGACGCTTCCGCCTTTGTCGTTACGGCAGGATTGGAACCACCCGTGGCGGAGCTGATCATCCCCTTTCTGAATAAGAGATTTGACGCGCTCGGGGTTCAGCCCTTCTGCCATCCCCTTCTCCCGGAATATTTTCTCCCCTCTCTCATGCAGCTGAGGGGAGCGCTGAAACGGAAAAGACTGGATATTCCCCTCATTGCCACGGAACAGGGCTATCCTGCCGTGGGAGGAACGGGAAAATTCGTATGGAGACATTCCGCCACCATAACGCCTCTCGATCAGGCGCGGTTCCTGCTGCGGGTATTCTGCGGGAATTTTTTGCATGGCGTCCCCAGAACATACTGGTATAACCTTGTATGCGATGGCGGCGATCCGGATAATGAGCTGCATAATTACGGGCTTGTGGATCATGGAACATTGTCTCCCAGACCCGCATATCAGGCGCTCAAGAATCTGACGTCGGTTTTGAACCGTAAATCGGACTATGAAGGGGCGTCTCCTGATTCCATTCGGGGGAGATCCACCATCGTCCATTTCGATCCGTCTCCTTCGCATCCCCCGCGCGGAATTCTTCTATCGCGCGACGCCGGGCATTATTTCCTGATCCTGTGGGAGGAGAGCAAGTCCAAGGACCTTCTGGAGGTGAATGGGCCGGACCCCCAGAAAAGGGTATTTCACGACGACGGGGCGCCGGAAGTTCTCCTGGCGACGTTTACCTCGTTTTTCTCCGGCAGTCTGCGCGCCACGGTGATCGATCCTGTGGAAGGCATGAGTTCCGAAAAGCCCATCCGCGCCTTCAGCCAGGGCGTTTCACATGTCATTGAAATTCCGCTGAAAGAATCTCCAGTCATTGTGGAAATCACGTGTAGGTAAAAAAGGGAGGGTTTTTAACAAACAGGTTGAAATTTCATAATATTGATCATCCCTTGTGATAAAATACAATGTCTCTGATTGTAAATAAGAAAACAATTTAATCATCAATCAATTATGTAAACCAATACTTTTCCTTCTTCAATCCCTCTTGACATCTATTTAAAGGATTAAGTATAGAAAATGTAAATTTGTAATAGTATATAGGGAGGATTTGTAGTAGAAATCTACAGAGTTGGGTTCGAATTGTTTAAATTTTGAATTTAGGAGAATATATATGGAAACCTTGGAAAAAATTGCCAAACAAGCAATTGAACTTCATCCTGTTGACAGGCTGAAACTGGTGGAAGCAATCTTGTTTAGTCTGGATAAGATAGATCCGGAGATCGAAAAAAGCTGGATTGCCGAATCGGAAGCAAGAATCGAGGCTTATAAAAAAGGAGAAATTCAGGCAATAAATTGGGATGATATCAAGGGCAAATATCAAAAATGCTTGTAAGATATCTTTCATCTGCAAATATTGAATTAGATGAAGCCGTCCGCTATTACGACCATGAGCTTCCAGGTTTGGGTTATCGTTTTTTTCAAGAAGTCAATTCAGCCATAGAACGTATTAAACTCTTTCCTCATGGATGGACAAAAATTGGTAAACATACCCGAAGATGCATTTTGAAGGCATTCCCTTATGCAATCCTTTATATGATCAAAGATGATGAAATCATTGTAACTGCAATTGCCAACTTACATCGAGATCCTCTTCACTATAAACGTCGAATATCATAGGGTCAATCCTATATTTCTCTATAATTCTGCACGGGGATTGAACGAGGATCAATATAATGTCTTATCCACAAATTTGATTTTGATCAGCGCCACCCACTCAATGCGTTTCACCAGATCCATGAAATCTTCCGAACCAATAAAATGGTTTGCGCCGTTCCCTATACATAATGCGCCGATGATGGGATCTTCTTTATCGCTCATGATAAAAGATTTCTCCAACTTGCGAAAACTGACGTAATCCTGCGAATCGGGTGCCAGTTCGGGCTTGAGTATGGTGGCCTGTCCCCATCCACCGCTTTGGGTATCTGTTCCACTCAAAACTAAATTGAGCCCGTATCCTGTTTTCTCTGTTTCCCGGGGCAAGTCGTTCATGCAAACGGCGCATGCTCCTTTATGTGGAACCGGGGATTTTCCTATGCCATCGAATTTTTGCCTGATTTCCCCGTTTTGCCAGATCTCGTAACCTACAAAAATGTTTTTTCTGTTTCCGGAATACTCATATTTCACTGATGTTGAATATTTAAAAAATCCCGATTCAGTTCGCTTGAATTCTTCATTGAACAGGGGAATGGGCGTTACCTTGACCTGGTTCGGATTCAAGACTTCCTGATGCCGGTTTTGTCCACAACCTGCGTAAAAATAAAGAATCAAGGGAAAAAAAATAAATTGCGAGCCGCTTCATGATACCCCCCCCTTTTTTTAAATTCTGCAATTCAGTTATTTTGAAATTATAATCAAGGGCGTATTTTCATCTATCCTCGTTGTTTTGGCAAGGGATATTATGGTCTTGGTTTTGGTCATCTTGATTACTCCTTCGATTCTGTCATCTCCCCTCCGAATCTCCCAATTCAGCCTTTCCGGAAAACCGGAAAGATCAACTTCTTTTATATCCATCGATCCTTTTTGGGGGATAATCTGGATTTTCCATCCGCCTTTTATTTCTTGTTTTTGGGTGAATATCCCCCATGCGCTTCCCGCTGCAAAAAAACATTGGAAATTCTCTGGATTGATCACCGGTGAAAACCCAATCCGTTTTTCCCCGGCGGAATAATGGAATCCGGATAATGCCGGAATCAATCCGAAACTCGCCAGAGACCGCGCATAATGATTCCCGCACTCCGGCTCGTTCCACGGATTCCGGTTACTCCCCTTATGCCGCCGCCGGATCGCCTCCACAATCCGCAGCCCTTTTTTTACCATCCCCCTGTAAATCATGCCGCACGCAACCTGGTATTCGATGCCGTACCACGCCTCATCCGAATACGGGAAGGGAAACCGCGGGCGTCCCCCTTTGGGCCATGAGCACAGAACCAGCCCCTTCTCATCATTCATCACATACACGCGCTGGGCGTTAAAAAAATCCGCAAAACTCTCTTTCCAGTTGTATCTGAAAATACTCTTGTAGGCTTTTTCTATATGCGCAGGGTTGGCGAGATCCCCCAGATCGAGCATATCCGCATACCATTGCCCGATCAGCTGATCCGATAGACACCCTTTCCCGAACTGATACTTGCGCTCATCCACATCCTTTATCTTCTGGTAATAATATTCCCCGTTGAAGATCGTTTTATCCATCTTTTTACTACCGGTCTGGAACAGGGCGTCATATTCCTTGGCTTTTTCCTCATCCCCGAGGATTTTTGCCATCTTTACCGCTGCCTTCAGCGCCGCCAGGTAGAAGGAATTCCCCAGAGGCTCTGCGCCGTAAAATTCGATGTCATAAGTATTATGATGCATCCCTTCGATCATCCCATCCTTATCCGCGTCCCACTCCTTCCAGGAATATTCCAGGATTTTTTTCACCTGGCTCCATTGCTGTTCCAGCCATTTTTTATCCCCGCAGAAAAGGTATTCCCGATATACTTTTAGGACTGTTCCCAGTTGTCCATCCGCCGCGGCGTGAAAGTCGTGTTTTGCCGGGGCGCCCAGGGGCAGCGGCATGCGGAACTGCATGTGCCCATCATCCCGCACGCAATGCTTCAGTTCATTTTCGCGAAGCCCCCGTTCCAAACTCGGGAAAAGCTGGGATACAGCCTGGGCATAGTTCCACACATGGGCGCAGCTCCCTTCGCAGCACCCCCACTTCTCGCAGCATCCCTCGAATCCGTAAAAACTCCCATCCTCCAGGAGTACGCACGTGGGCGTCTTCAGGGTGGAGAGGTTATTTGCCGCGGATTCGATCACATAAGATGGAAGCGTTGATTGGTAAAGGTTATCGCTGAATATCCTGCTTTCTGAAACAAGGCGATCCAGGTTCTGAAAGGCGTAATCCATCACCTCCCGGGAATCGCCGAAGATCGTGGCGTAATAGTTCTTCCATTTCGCATGGCGGCATTTGTCGCAAGCCGGCGCCTGCCAGTAAAGCTCGAACCAGGGATTGTACCAGGAGAGGATCAGGGGTAGCCTGACTTCCTTACCGGGCGCTATGTCCGCCTTCAATCCCAGAGAAACTATATCTGTTGCGTTTTCGCCGGAAGGGGAGGGGTCTTCGTTATTATCGAATTTTCCCGTTTTTCCAAACGTATTGCAGAAATGCTGCAAGCCATCCCACCAGCCGCCGCGGAACCAGGGAACCTGCCAGGTGATATTCTTCCATGTAGTTCCCACAGCCATATTGCCGAATTGCGGGGAATCAGTCGAGAATTTCTCACTGGTAAGCGATATCCCGTTGAGGAAAGATGTATTTTTAAATCGATTGATGCATTTGCCCGGGGGAGGATTTTCGGCTGAGGGGTGAACAGTGTAACCATTCATATTTTCCAGGGAAAAGGCGAGTGAGGCGCGCACTTTTTTTTTGCCCGGATTTTTCAGGGTGACAAAAAAAATGATCGCTGGAAGCGCCGAATCCTTTACATTGAATGGAATGAAGGGATTAAATGCCTCCAGGGTGATTTTCAAAGGCATTTTTTTATCCTGAAAATCTATATGGGCAAAGGGAAAGCGCGATTGGAATTCCGCTTTTTCCATACGGGGAAGTCCCGGATTGTATCCGCACCAGGGAATGGCGCCGCACCCATCTTCCCTGTTCAAATTACGGGAATAAGAAGGCGACAGGCGTGATTCGAGTATGCGAAAAACAGGTGTCTCGCCCTCTTTTTGCGCCCATAGGGAAAAAAAACTATGCCGCGGACGATAATTCTTGTTCGGGCGGTTGAATATCTCCCAATCCACCAGTTCCCCTTTTCCGGAAAGGGAAATGCATCCGGTTCCCAAACCGCCCAGGGGAAAGGCAATCTCTTGTAACTCTTTCCCCATAAAAATTTTGTCGCGATAAGGCGCAAAAAGTTTGTCGTTTGTTTTTCTCATAAGCCGTTTTTTCATCCTTTTTTCTTAAATATTTTCAACGCGGAGTCGCAATGACTCAAATATTGGTCGCCATTTTATAATTTTTTGTGAAACCTCTTCTATATGAATCCCGTTGTCTTGATTATACTGACAGATGTTTCCATTCAGGGTGGAATTGTAAGGCTTGTACAAATGAATGCCGGCGCCTTTGTTATAACTGCAGATATTTGACTCGAAGCTGTTGCCGTATCCGCTAGTAACCTTGATGCCGTTTTCACCATTATACATGCAGGAATTGCCCTGGAGGATGGTCTTATGTGACATATAAACCCAGATTCCGTTCTCCCCGTTATAATTGCACGAATTTCCGATGAGGATGGTATTTTCCGGCTGGTTGTTCAGGTAAATTCCGGTGAGGTTGTTATTATTACAGAAGTTATTGGTGATGGAATTGAAGTCGCAATGGCTGTACAGTTCCATGCCTTTGTTGTTATTGAATATCCTGTTCCCGGAAAGTGTGTTATTCGAAGAAAGATAAATATACATGGCTTGATCGTTTTTCTCGAAAACATTGTTCTGTACCCGGCTGTTATGTACATAATAAAGGTATAAGCCCTTTCCCGAATTGTTCACGAATCGGCAATTCTCAATGGCGCCGTTATGAACGGAATACCATCCCACTGCCGTATCCCATGAGACATTAAAGTTGCAGATACTCAGATTTTCCAGCCGCAGATTTTCATAACGGGAGACAATGCTGTAATAGGCGTCAACAAGAGATGATCCATTGAAAAATTCAGACAATGTCAGGGATGTGGCGGAATCCACATGTTTGATCTGGTACCATACATTGCCCAGATTGATGTATTGCCCATCTGTCACATTTCCAATCCAATCGGTTCCCGTTCCCATCACAACATCCGATCCACTTTCAATGCTGACAGTTCCCAGGTAGTATGAATCCGTATCCGCTAAAGCGCGGATTCCATAGGATTCGTTGCAATCTATGATCACTTTTTCGGGACTTTCCCCGATAATGCTTACGCTGTTGGTAGTGATGTTGATGTTGGCATCCAGAGTGTAAATCCCCCTTGCGACAAAGATGGATTTTTTGCCTGCATTGAGGGCATCCCTGATGGATGTATAATCCCCGTTTCCCGTGGAATCAACCACAGCATCATACGGAACGCTCCTTGTGGCATACTCGGCCCGGTTGGATTGAAGGGCGTAAGGCGCAGCGGTTAAAGGAATCCGGGGGGAATAGATTTCTCCGGCTTCCAAACCATCATGATCCTGGTCCGCGCTGATCTCGAGCCAGAGACTGGCATTCGCGCTAAAAAGGGAGTCGGGAAAGGGTTTGACGCTTCCCATCTGAACCGCGAATACGCCTTTCACAACCTGAACCCTGGCATCGCCTTCGTGAGTCTCGTTCCATTTTCTGTTTGTATCGGGGGATCCGCCGCTTTCCAAATCCCAGAGGGAAAAGGACATGGTATAAGAACCATCGGGCGGAGGCGCCTGGTTCGGGGCAAGAATGGTTCCCTGGTAAGTGATGGTCCCCTGCCCTGCGGCAGGGGAATGGGAAGTCACACTGAAAATCACCATGAGAAGGATCAGGAATAAGCATGGATAATATCCCTTTGTGGTATTCATAGATTCACCTCCATGAAATAATCGGTAATCAATAGCTCATCCACCCCATGGAACCCGTGGAGATGAAGAGCGGACCATGAACGCCGCTGAAGAGAATGTTCCCTGATTCGGTTGTGGAAATCCCTGTTGCAGGCTGTCCAATCGAACCTGTAATCAGGTTTGATGCGGAATCAGACCAGGTCCCCCCTCCGCCGGGGGCAATAATGTCACGATGTATCGCATTGCCCGCTTCATCCTGCCTTTCGAAGGATGCATAGGCCAGGAGGGCGGCGAGAAATATCAAACTGAGGAGCATGACAATTGCTTTTACAGAAAAGAACTGCTTTAACCTGGCTTGTTTCATGGGGATCTCCCTCCTTTTTTTCCAGGATATCAATATCTTAAATACTGGGAGTAAAAGCCCTTTAGCATCACAAGTCAACAGAAATTCTTTGAGGGGAATTTTGAGGGGTGCATTTCACTTTTCCGATGAAAGCCGAATGGAAAAATTCGTTTGAACTTTGGAGTGCGGTAGCCATGCTACCGCCTTTCTCTTCAGGAGACATTTA
>JAFGFK010000392.1 GCA_016931135.1 Candidatus Sumerlaeota bacterium
CAACTGGAACTTCTGTATAACTACTTGACTTATTCTTCTAATAGGCGTTTTTCTTAATTTCAACATCTATTATGCAATGGGTCTATTGTTCTGATATAGCCAGAAAAAAGCGCAAAATATTGTCAATATAGAGCTTATTAACTTTGATTTCATTAAAATATACCCTCCTTTTATTTGTTATTACGTTTATATTTGAGTTTTATTTAATATATTAGACGTAATAGGTTTTATTCAGGTTGTCAATTGAATAAAATATTTTTATGAATAAAATATTAATGTGTAAGTTTTATACCTAATAATACCAATTTTTAATTTTAAGATAAAACTTGACGGTTTTATTGGTCTGTTTGTTATGAATGACGTCAATTACAGCGAAAGAAGGGATTATCTTTTATCATATAAATACGAATTATGAAAATATCAATCAAACAAATCCCTGCAATCTGGAAGATAACCTTCCTAATAAATTTTATTTTGATTTTGCATATTGCCTATTTTGGGATCAATTATTATCGCGGGGAATATAGTTTAGGCGTTGATGGGATGAGATACAGGATTCTGGCGGAAGAATATAGAACCTCGCCAACGATCCTTGGAGAAAATTGTAAGAATCTTTTCTGGACTCCCTGGTTCATTCTTATCGCTCTTTTACACGAGAACCCGGTTCTTGTATTTATTTTCAATTTGTTTTGCTTTACTATAATATTATATATGCTTTACGTTTTATCAAGGGATATAAAATTACCACTTTTTTTACAAATACTGCTTCTCCTTCTTTATGGACTTTATTGGCCAACCTTTGATTATCTTTTATTTTATCATTATGAGATATTTCTAACCTTCATATTCACGGGCATGATCTTTTTCTTATTTATATTCTCAAAAAGATTAGAGCAGTCCATTTTACCATGGATATTACTTGGATTATTTACTGGGGTGGGAATATTTGTTCATCCGAGGGCTTTTGGAATATTTTTACTTGGCGCAGTTTTTCTGGTCTCACGCCATAAAAATATTCGTTTATGGGGGGCTAAACTTGCAGTCTATATATTATTTTCATTTCTTTTGTTATTCCTATGGGGGATAAGAAACAAGACCGTGCTGGATCGCTGGGTATTCACATCGGATTCGCTGGGATATAATTTATTTGTTGGTTTCAATCCCATTGCCCGTGGAACATTTGCGCCGCAGCCTCCCTACCCTCCTCATGATCAAGCCTTTGAATTGGCTAAAAACTACATTTTATCACATCCCGGAAGAAGTTTCTATCTGGTTTTTTTGAAACTTGTAAAGTTCTGGTATCCTTCAGAAGCGGAGCGATTTGGACCACGAATATTCCTCATTCAGGATTATGTAATTATTCTTTTTTCTTTATCGGGATTATTATGGGCTGTTATTTCAAGGGAAAGATCCCCTGTTATACGTGGAATGATTTTTCTGATACTCTATTATATGGCTTTTCATGCGGTATTTTACATAGACATACCCCGATTTCGCCTTCCGGTTACGCCTTTTTTGTGTTTCCTTTCCGTATATATATATCATAAACTGTCAAGAGTACGCGAATCATGAAACAACGATGGGATCGGATTGTATTATTGATCATTTTCATATGGTCATTTCTTCCGACACGTTGAGGGGCAGTCTTCGACATTGCGTCCTTATCCTTTGCAAACTCTACCGGCTCTGCGTGAGATATTCACAGAGGAAATAACTGGGGTAAACGAGATAAGCATACAGATATTTCGATTTCATCCCCTTCATCCTTGCCCGTCGCGCCAACATGTCACGGCGAAGTATCAACGTAGCCGGAAGTTGCTCCTTTGGAGTAACGAAGACAAATTCGTTTTAATTGCACTCATTTGCCAGATTGACCCCAAGTTCCGGGCTCATGATCAATGCCATATTTTTCGCGTACTTTTGCGTGTTTCGCGGTTCCCATTGAAAATAGATAGGCGTTGTTACATCGCAGAGCCGATGTAAAAACCCCCTGTCTATTCCAGCGCTTTGAATATTGACAGAATCCAATCTTTGATAGAGAATTTCCTCATTCTTTCGCTTGAAAAGGGAATGGATATGAGTACTTTTCTGAAAAATACGTCTGTTCTTATATTGCTATGCCTTCTTTTCACGGCGTCTATTTCCTGCGCCGTGGAATTCGGAGAGGGAAGCGCGGATTTTACCCATCCCTATCTTTCCGCATGGCATCCCGGCTTCTCTGCTAAACTATACGGAACCAATCCCGAAACGAGCGTTACGGGTTGGAGAAAATACTCTGTTGAGGGGAGCGTTCTAGTTGGTGGCATCAATTGCGTTCCTGTAAAATTCACCGATTCCGCAGGCGCTGATTATAATATCTATCTCGCCCAGGATACGAGCGGAAATATCCGCTACCTCAAGGAAGGCAGTCTTTCCTTTCTCCCGGATCCCCCTATCTTCATCCCCGCATCCACATCCAATGGAACCACGTGGGATATCCAGTATTTGATGGGACAGCATCGCTTCAGTATTGACTATCATGATACCTATCCCGAAAATGCATGGGGTTTTGGTCCCTATTCCAGTTCTCTTTATATCAGGCATTACTGGGATGGCGCCCTGTTGGGCTTGATCGTGGTCGCCCCCAGGTTTGGATTCGCGCATTATGATGGACAGGACATTTCCGAGAGGCAACTTTCCAATCTGGGTACGATCGAGGGCATTGTGCGCGATGCCTGGAACCAGACGCCCCTTTCTAATGTAACGGTATGGTTTGATCATACCCCGCCGCGCAAAACCACAACAGATTCCAATGGTTTTTATCGTTTTATCGATCTTCCTCAGCGTTACTACCAGCTGGAATGCCTCAAAAACCTTTACGTGGATTATTCCGTCAGCGTCCAGATGCCTCTGGGTGAAAATGTCGTATTCGATGTCAATATGATTCCCCTTTCAGGAGTGATCAAGGGCAAGGTGACCGATGCCTGGAGCGGGCTTCCTGTTCACAATGCCACGATCCAATTGGATGGAGATGAAAACCAGAGATTCTATACCGATGCCGCAGGATTGTATCGCGTGGAGAATGTCAGGGTCGGCTCCCATTATGCGCATGCATGGGGAGGGTCTCATAATCTGGATGGGAAACCGGTTGATGTAGCTGCGGATCAGGAGGTGGAGGTTAATTTCAGCCTCGAGCCCGTTTTCGGGGCAATCGAGGGAAGGCTTCTGGATTCCCTCTCCCTGGAGCCTGTTACCAGCGGCGTGGCGCAGCTGGATAGTATGAACGATACGCAGATCATCACAGGAGGGGACGGCGTTTTTCGCCTCGATGACGTTGCTCCTGGCATTCATTACCTCCAGGCATGGGCTTCCGGTTATCTTTATTATCAGAAACGCATTACCCTCGACATCAATGAAACCCTGGATATGGGAGATGTCCTGCTTGTTCCGGAATCGTATATGCTTCCCATCACCACGAAGTTTACCTTCGATGAGGGACCCGATTCCTGGAAATTCATTTCCGTTCCTGAGTTTTTCAGCGTTCCAGATACAACTCAGGAAAACGGACACCTGGGATTCTCTCCCGCAGGTTCGACAAATAGTTATGGTTACTGGGAAAGCCCCTTTATTGCCTTTACGCCAGGAAAAACCTACAGGATACGCTGTACCCTGATGAGCGATCAATATAATCCGGAAGATGTTCCTACTGTCCGTATCCGGGTAAATAGTGGAAATAACCAGACTGTAGGTCTCCTTGTGATAAACAGTACCACGGATGGCGACTCATCCCCGACTATTGATCCAAAAGTTTACGATCTTGTATTCACCCCGCCTGTTTCCGCCTCCAGTTCCGGTTTTTCGATTGCCTTTGATCTTGTGAATATCGGAACAACAGACAATGCTTCTGCCTGGATTTACCTGGAGGAAGTGGAAATAGAGGAAGTCGGGATTTCCCCGGTTTCACCATGATGTTCGGTGAATAAAATAATTGACGAGCAAGCGCAACTATGGCATCACGCTCGATTATCTGTAACAGTTTAGATTTTTGAAAAACATTCCGATTTTGGATAATGGGGTCATACTCTATAAAAATC
>JAFGFK010000393.1 GCA_016931135.1 Candidatus Sumerlaeota bacterium
CGATTATGGAGAGAAGCATGATTCCCAATATCGCCAGAAGGATGAACAGGATTATTTTATATTTTCGTTTCATAAGAGTTACAATCAGCAAATAGCCTTTCAAAAATCCAACCACGAAGAAATATCAACTCATTTTTATTTCTGATAGAATGACTGTTTTCCTTTCGCGGTCTGAACGTGGATCTTGAGTATTTCCATAGGTCTTTTATTTTTTTAACCACTAATCTTCAAGATAATCCCCACGAATTTTCCTTCCAACGTTTGTTTCGCTCGTGAAAGAATTCGTGGAGATGACTTTCAAAATTCGTGGTTCCTTTTTTAATAGAGGAATGTCAACCTATTTCAGGACTTGACGCCTGTTCACTTGCTCCACGGAAGATGATCGAGATCGACGTTTCCTCCGGATAGAATGACTCCGATGCGTTTCCCTGAAAAGATCGCCTTATGTTCAAAAAGCGCTGCAACCGGAACCGCTGCGGACGGTTCGATCACGATCTTCATGCGTTCCCAAACGAGTTTCATCCCCTGGATGATGCCTTCCTCGCTCACTGTGAGAATGTCGTCCACGTATTTTTGAATGATGGGGAACGTTTTTTCTCCCAGAGACATGCGGAGTCCATCGGCTATGGTTTGGGGATGTTCACAAAGCACGATCTTGCCTAGTTTCAGGGAGCGATGGGCGTCATCCGCTCCGGCTGGTTCGGTTCCAAGAACGGATATTCGGGGATGGGTTTCTTTCGCAGCAATGGCGGTTCCAGAAAGGAGTCCTCCCCCGCTTACCGGCGCCGTGATGATGTCCAGATCGGGAATTTCGCTCGTGAGTTCGAGCGCTGCGGTTCCCTGGCCTGCGATCACGCGTTCGTCGTTATAGGGATGAACGACTGTTGCGCCGGTTTCGCGAGCGATGTGATCGAGGGTATCCTGGCGGGCTTTTTGCGTGGGTTCACAGAGAACGATCTGGGCGCCGCAGCGTTCCACGGCAGCCTTTTTCACGGAAGGGGCGGTTGTGGGCATCACGATGATTGCCTTTATCCCGCGGATTTGCGCGGCGCGGGAAAGGGCTGCGGCGTGGTTGCCTGAGGAATGGGTGGCAACGCCTTTTCCGCATTCCTTATCTGTGAGGGAGAAAACGGCGTTGGAAGCGCCGCGGAATTTAAAGGCTCCCATTTTCTGGAAATTCTCGCACTTGAAAAAAATCCTGCCGCCTATGAGGTCGTCAATGCTGGAGCAGGTCATAACCGGCGTTTTGTGGATATAGGAGCGGATTCGTTCCGCAGCCGCTCTGACATCGTCCAAGGAAGAGAAAACTTTCATCGCTTTATCCTCGCAAAAAATATCAGGAAAATTTGCAGAGGATCATAACGGGGCGTTTCTATAGAGGCAAGGATGATTTTGATTTTTACACTTATTACAGAGTCTGACCCCAAGCTATTTTTGAAGCATTTTATAGTTGCCAGAAGGAAAATATTTTCATAGGAAAAAATAACTGTTCGGGTGGAAAGAGAGGGAAACGGTTTTTGAATCAGAAATATCAGATGAAACAAGCGAAAAAATATTTACTTCTGTGTTTAATATATATTTTGTCCGGAGTTTCCCTTTTTGCGCAAACGCTGCGGGTGGGAATCTATCAGGACAAACCGCTGGTATTTATGGAAAAGGGGGGGCGTGCGCGGGGCATAGCTGTCGAGATTCTGGAGAATATCGCAGCGCAGGAAAAATGGAGTCTGGAATGTGTCAGGGGAACCTTGGATGAATGTCTAACGGGGCTTTCCGATGGCAAAATAGATTTAATAGCGGGGCTTTCTTATTCGGAAGAGCGAGGCGAAAAATACGACTTCACCGAAGAAACTCTTTTGACGAGTTGGGGAGAGATTTATTCGAAGCCGAAGTCCCGTTATCAATCCTTTTTTGACATGAACAACAAAACAATCGCTGTATTGAGAGGGGATATTTACTACCATGAATTTCTCCGGTTGATCGAGAATTTCAGGATTCAATGCCATTTTATCGAAACAACGGATTACCAGAAGGTTTTTGAAATGATCTCCACGGGAGAAGCGGACGCCGGCATCGTTTCCCGGCTTCATGATCCTGAATATGTCAAGAAATACCGTTTGGAAAGAACTCCGATCGTATTTTGTCCGGTGGAGATTCGTTATGCAGGGACAAAAGGCAAGCATACTGACACCCTGAAAAGGATCGATCAGCATTTGAACCAGTTTAAAAGGGACAGCCGTTCGCTTTACTATCAAAGCGTTCAGGCGTGGCTTGATTTCGTTCCGCATCACGGATTTCCCAGATGGTTGAAGCAGTTACTGTTCACCCTGGGGATCGCGCTCTTCATATTCATCATAACCAGCATAATACTCAGGAGGGAGGTCAAATCCAAAACTCTCGAGTTGCGGAAAAAATACCAGGAGTTGCAGAGAGAGATAGCGGAACGCAAAACCGCGGAAGACGCTCTTTCCACCCGGGACGAACAATTTCGTCGCGCCATTACCCAGGCGGACGCCGTGGCATACCAGAGAGATTACGAAACCGAACAGTTCATTTTCATCGGTGAGGGAATTCAAGCCCTGACCGGATATCATCCAGCGGAATTGACGCATCAAGTCTGGAAAAGTCTTATCCAGGAGTGCGTGATGCGTGGAGAGGGCGCTGGTTTTACGCTGGAGGAGGCTGTCAAGCGCACCCGGGAAGGGGAATTGAAGGAATGGCGGGCGGATTATCGAATTTTGACGCGGGATGGGCAGGAGCGATGGCTTGCGGATTCCGCGATTCAGATTCTGAATGAAAACGGCATACCCGTGGCATCGCTGGGGATACTGCAGGACATCACGGAGCGCAAACGCGCGGAAGAGCAGTTGCTGCATGACGCTTTTTATGATGCGCTTACGGGACTTCCGAACCGCGCCCTGTTCCTGGATCGTCTGAAACTATTGATCGGGCATTCGCGGCGCCGCGAGGAGTATCTCTTCGCCATTCTTTTTCTGGATCTGGACCGTTTCAAGAACGTGAACGACAGTCTTGGACATATTGTGGGGGATCAGCTCCTTGTTGAAGTGGCGCACAGGCTGGAAGGGTGCGTGAGGCCTGGGGACTCGGTTTCCCGTTTGGGAGGAGACGAATTCATCATCATCCTGGATGACATCAGCGATGTCAGCGACGCCACGCGCGTGGCGGAGCGGATACAGAAGAAGCTGTCGATCCCGATGAAACTTGACGGGCAGGAGGTTTACACCTCTGCGAGCATCGGCATAGCCCTATCCGCCACGGGCTATGAAAAGGCGGACGATATGCTGCGGGATGCGGACACGGCGATGTACCGCGCCAAGGATAAAGGGCGGGCGTGTCATGTGGTTTTTGACGCCCAGATGCACGATCGGGCTGTCAATCTGTTGACGCTGGAGAGCGATCTGCGCCATGCTGTGGAACACAATGAATTCACCTATTTTTATCAACCCATAGTATCCCTGGAGAATGGAAGGACTGCGGGATTCGAGGTGCTTTTGCGGTGGGAGCACCCCAAGCGGGGCATAATCAATCCCGACGAATTTGTGGAAATGTGCGAGGATACGGGGCTCATAGTTCCCATCTTCGAAAAAACCCTGAAGGAATCCTGTCGCCGACTTTGTGATTGGCAAAAACGTTTTCCCTCCCCCTCACCCCTTTCAATCAGCGTCAATTTATCCGCCCGGCAGTTCACGCAAAACGAGTGGGTGGATCAAATCGAACAAACCCTGAAACAAAATAATCTCAAGGGAAAATATCTGAACCTGGAAATTACGGAAAGCGTATTCATGAAAGGGGACGAACAAACCCAAACCCTTCTGCGGAAACTTGAACAGCTGGATGTCCAGTTGCACATCGACGATTTCGGCACGGGGTATTCCTCCCTGAGTTACCTGCACCGCCTTCCCATCGACGCCTTCAAGATCGATTCCTCATTTGTCAGCAGGATGGACATGGAACAGATCAACCTGGAAATCATCCGAACGATACTTGCCCTGGCATATAATCTGGGTCATACGGTTACGGCGGAAGGAGTGGAGAACGGGGAGCAATTTGTTCAGCTGCGGGCGTTGAAGTGTCATTATGGGCAGGGCAATTATTTTGCCCAGCCCATGCGGGCTTCGGATATAGACGGATTTCTGAATGAGACGCCCCGGTGGCAAATGTATTTCAAAAGAGACAGGGATTGAACAGATATGAAAAATATATTTTTTATCATTCTGTTCCTGTCGATCATGGGGGCGAGGCGTCATGGGGAAATCGTTACGACAGGCGCGTTCCGGGGATTGCAGGCTGTATATTTGAGACCCGAGATTCTCACGGAGGAAGCAACGGATTCCTATATGGCGGAAATTCGAAGCTGGGGGGCAAGGGAGGTCTTCCTCGAGGTCGTTTATAATAACAGGGCGCTGAATCATTCGAAAATATTCCCCGTGATGGATAAAGAAAAGGACTGGTTCGGGATTTTCTGCGGGAAGGCGAAAAAATACAATTTGAGGATTCACGCCTGGGTAAAGGTTTGCTACTGGGTTCACAAACCCGAGAGTATATCTGAATTCCCCATTCTCGCAAG
The DNA here is from genome assembly GCA_016931135.1 of Candidatus Sumerlaeota bacterium. Classification (GTDB taxonomy): domain Bacteria; phylum Sumerlaeota; class Sumerlaeia; order MWCT01; family MWCT01; genus JAFGFK01. The sequence goes on from JAFGFK010000393.1 coordinate 4,586, forward strand.
GCATCCGGAGTGGATCGATCTGAACAAGGGGGGGAACATGGTTTCCTCCCAGGGCAATTATGAAGACATGAATTTCATTTTCATCAATCCCGCAGCGCCGGAGGCAAGGGAAACTCAGCTGGCATACGTCAGGGAGTTGTGCTCCTATGATATTGGCGGGATCAGCCTCGACTACATACGATTCAAGGCTGCGGGAGACGATCCGGAGACCTGGTATGGATACAACCCGTATTCCGTGAATCAATTCAAGGAGAAAACAGGTCTAAATCCCCATGCCATACAATACGATCTTTCCCCAGGAAGCGATTTTCTGAAATGGGCTCGGTACAATGAAGGGATCATGGAAAACTGCGTGAGAGGCGTTGCGGAGGCTATCGGGGAAATCAATCGGAAGGAAAACCGGAACATCGTTCTTTCGGCGTCTCCCTTCACCGGATATGAAACGGGGAAATCCCCGAAATATCAAAACTGGAAATCGTGGGATGAGAAAGGGTACATTGGATTATGGATGCCGATGTGCATGAGCGTCGATATGGATAGTCTCGAGGAAGAGATCAGGGGGGTGCGGAATCTTGGTTTGAAATCCCCTTATTATCCGGTTGTATATCCCAACCAGCACGGCGCCCTCCACCCTCCCCTGAAGGATCATCAGGAGGTTCTGGAGAAATGCGGGGTGGAGAAATATGCGGTTTTCTCTTATAAACAGTTGAAACAGGAATATGAGAAAAATCCACGGCGCGGCGGAGCCGCAATCCCGCCCGAGGCGGGAAAAAACAAGAAATATAAAATGCGAAATTAAGGTATGAAGATTAATAAGCGTAAAATATTCGAACAAAAAGATTTACATAAACGACGGCGTTAAAGATCTTCTCAAATTTCGATGATTGAGGAAAAGGGGAATGAAAAAAACATGACCATAAGAATTTTCAGGGAATGGAGCCCTCGGATAGCAAAGGGCGTTTTTGTTGCGCCGAGTGCGGAAGTCATCGGAATACGCCAAAGGGCATCTTGAGATGATCAAAAGCGGAAAGAATCATTCCTGAGAAATCAAAGAAAAGTATCAGTCGCCACGCCGTGGAAGGTCATGCGGTGGATTTTGCATGGACCGAATTTTTTGAGGGCGTTCCTGTGCGCTTCGGTGGGATAACCCTTGTTTACCGCAAAATTGTACTGGGGAAAAAGGGCGTGATATTCCATCATGATGCGGTCTCTCGTTACCTTTGCGATGATGGAGGCTGCGGCAATGGCGTGGGAGAGTTGATCGCCTTTGGCGAAATATCGCAGGGGGAAAGGGCAGCGTTTCAATTTCAGGTAATCCGTGATGACAAGGTCGGGAGAAACGGGCAGTTCCCGAATGGCTTTTCCCGCTGCCAAGTGGGTTGCGGAAAGGATATTGATGCGGTCGATGATATCATTGCCTACGATACCGAGGCTCACGCTTAGGGCTTGGGATTTGATCATCTCAAAAAGGGCGTCTCTTTTTTCCGGGGCGAGTTTCTTGGAATCGTTGACGCCATCAATAAAAACATCTCTCCTGAAAACAACCGCGGCGGCGACAACGGGACCTGCGAGCGGTCCGCGCCCCGCCTCATCCACGCCGCATAGGGTTTGAGCGCCGTCATCAAAGAAACGGCGATCGAATTCAAAAAGATTCATCGTGGAGCGCGTTTCAAACCTTGACATGTTTTTTGAAGACCATTCTGCCTTTGGCGTCGAATCCCAGGATATACAGGGCTCTCATTCCATTTTCATAATAGTAGAAGGTAACGGCGCCGCTTTTTACAGACTCGTTTTTTATATCTTTATAACCTATCGCGGGAAATCTTTCGAGTTCATACTCACTGATGCGCCTCGGAGCGCCCATCATTTCTTCGGCAATGGAGATCGGGGAATTCATTTCCAGGCTTTGAAAGTTTTGATGCATTCTGGAGTCCCACCCAACCATGAAACGATAAAATGACCTGATTCCATAAAAACAAGCCACGAGGAGGATGGCGATAATGATTGCGTTCCTGATGAACCGCGCCTTGGCAATGTCTTCAGGTTTTTTGATTTTTTTCTTTTTTCTGCGGAATAGCATATCCACCTCCCAACCGGAAAAAGTATAAGAAAACGTAACATTTCGTCTGTTTTAAAATATCCAGACAAATATCAGAGATTTTCCAGCAAAGGTCAAGATACAATATGAATTACTTATGGGAAAAACGACGCAATTCGATTTTTTTGAAAGGCGAAAACATGGTCATAATTCCGAAACAGGGAGGGGGCAAATGGACGAATTGTACCGGATCGAGCGTGTCGCCAAAATACTGGATTGCAATCGAAAAAACGTATATTATCTCATCCAGCAGGGAAAATTAAAAGCCCTGCGCATGAGTCCGCGCCGCACCAGGATTCTGAAAAGCTCACTGGAAGAATATATCAATGAAGGAATAAAGAGGTTCCATAATGTCCAAATACCGAAAAAGGAGTATCGGAAAGTGTAGGGAATGTCCCGAATGGCGCTAGGTTAAAAACGGAGTCAATAGGCGCTTTGTGGTTCATCAATTCATCAAAATATCTTGACCTTCCGGCAAGTCGGTTACAATGTAATCTTTAAATACTATCGACATGAGGAGCGATAAGCGATGAAATTTCATGCTGACTGGCTTCCTGAGGATATGAACCGTTTCCGGAAAATAGAGGATATATTCCGCAGGGTGTGCTTGCGACATGGATACGGGGAGGCGCGAACCCCGGTGATCGAGAAGCTGCACTGGTTTACCGGCGCCGGCGTGCTTTCGCCCACCCTGATGCGCAAGATTTACACCTTTCTTGATTGGGATGGCTGGAGCGGGGAGCGGGTTGTTCTGCGGCCGGATAACACGGTTCCTATCTGCCGCCTCTTTGCCGAAAATCATGGCAGGGATAAACGGGCGAAAATATTTTATGTGGAGGATGTTTTCCGATATGATGACATCGAGCGGCGGGGCGGGCGGCAATGCCAGATGGGAGTGGAAATGCTCGGAAATTTTCCCAAACCTGTCATCCGGGATGTAGAAATTTTGCTTTTGCTTTTCGACTTTCTGAAGGAACTCAGAATCGGGAAGATACGACTGGTTCTCTCCCATGCGGGAATCCTGCGGGCTTACCTGAAAACGCTGTCCCTCACGAAAGAGGAGGAGGCGGAAGCCTTCGATCTACTCATGGAGGGGCGGACTGTGGATCTCCGGAAGGTTTGCGAGGATCGCTGCAATCTGGAGGGATTGAATCGGCTTCTGGAGCTTCGCGGAAGTTCCGCTTCTTTTCTGACAAACCTGAAAACTCTGGGGCGCGCCTCCAGGGATTTCGTTCAGGCGACAGAGGAACTGGAGGAGATAGCGTTTCATCTGGAACAATTGAAATATTCGTTCGAGATCATTCCCGGGATACGCAAGGATTTGACGTATTATACGGGAATGATGTTCGATGCGTATGTTGATGAAATAAAAGTCGGGGGCGGCGGGCGTTATGATCGCCTGCTGGAGAAATTCATGAAGGTGAAAACCGGCGGATGCGGATTCAGCGTATATGTGGAGCCCCTCATGGAACTGATGAAAAGAGAGGAAACGTCTCCCCCTGTTCCCTTCCGTATCGACGTCATTGCCGATCTGCAAAGAAGAGAGGCGGCGCTGGAATCCCTGAGATTGAGCGAAGAATTGCGGCGGCGGGGAATGAAAGCGGAAATCCTTTCCATGGAGGAAATATCGAGAGCCGGAGATTCAAGGTGCGTCATCAAAAAGACAAAATCAGGATTTTCCCTTGAGGCGCATACAGGGAAAAAGCGAAAGATATTCAATCTGCCATTGAGAAACGCCGGAGAACTATTACAATTCTGGGGGAAGAAAAAGTGATCAAGATCGCCCTTCCAAAAGGAGACATACAGGAGGCTGTAGGGATTTTTCTTGCGGATCGCGGGATACGTTTTGACGCTTACACAAAGGATGCTCGCGCATACGCCTCGCGGGCAGGAGGAGAACAATCCCTTTTTTCCAAGCAATTCAGGGAAAAGGACATCCCGATACAAGTGAGCATCGGCAACTACGATCTGGGGCTTTGCGGCGCCCAATGGATTGCGGAGTACATGGGGCAATATCCCCGAGCTGATATTTTAAACCTTCGAACGCTCAATATTTCAGAGGGGGAAATGTGCGTATGCTGTTCGAGTTGCGAACCGGATGGCAATACCGGCGACGATCTGCTCCGAACGATGTCGGAAAGGGGACCGATTCGAATAGCGACTCCCTTTCCCATACTGGCGGAGGAATACGCCCTGAAAAAGCGTCTGCCGGATTTCCGCATCTTTCCCCTGTGGGGCGCTGCGGAAGCGTATCCCCCGGAAGGCGCGGAACTGATCCTTATCTGCGTGGATAAGGAAACGATCCTGGAAGAAAATAATCTCCGCATCGTGGAGCGGCTCTTCCCGGCAATGGCGTCGCTTATTGCGAACAAGGTTTATTTCGAGAAGAAAGATCTTTCAGAGGCGCTGGAGAAACTGATCTAATGATAGACGAAAGAAAAGGAAACGAAAAAAAGGGAACGATCCGGCTGGCAGTGCCAGATGGACACCAGCAGAAATACGGTTGTTCGTTTCTGAAATCGCGCGGGATCGAAATAGAAGGTTACGAAACCTCGAGAGTGGCGCGGCGCCCCAGGTGTAACGTAGAAGGGATCGAGATCAAGGTGATCCGCCCCCAGGACATGCCGATCCAGGTGGCAAACGGACATTTCGACCTTGCCATCACGGGAGAAGACTGGTTCATCGATCACAAATACCAGTTTCCGAATACTCCGGTGAGAAAGATATTGAATCTGGGATTCGGGGGCGTGCGTATTTGCGCGGTTGTACATAACGATCTCGGCGTTAAGAATGTGGAGGAATTCCTCGCCCTTTTCGATCGCGGCGGCATGCCCTTTCCCTTCATCCGGATCGCGGGAGAATATGTGAACATTGCGGATCACTTCGCATACACGCATTACTTCAAGAGATACAAGGTCATTCCAACAAGCGGTTCCACGGAGGCGTATCTTCCGGAAGACGCTGACATGATCATAGAGAACTCGCAAACGGGACGCACTTTAGTGGAAAACAACCTGGGGATTGTGGAGGTTTTGTTCGAGAGCACGGCGTGTTTGATAGCGAACGAGGAAAGTCTCGGGGCGGCGCATAAAAAAATCAAGATAGATAACTTCACGGATCGCTGCAAATATGGTTTGGATAAACCAGAATAAAAATTCCGGGAAGGAGACATCATGGGAGAAAAGATAATCGAGCCAAGAGCGGTAAGCGGATTTCCCGAATGGCTACCGGAAGAGGAGATCGAATTCCAACGGCTTCTGGAGATTATCCGGCAGGGATTCGAACGCTTTGGTTTCACGCCCATTGAAACTCCTGCAGCGGAACTCCTCGATGTCCTGGCTTCGAAAGGAGAGATCAACAAACAGATTTACGGATTATCCAGGCCAAACGCTGCGGAAGAGGAAAAGGAAACCGATCTGGCGCTGCGCTTCGATCTGACTGTGCCGCTTGCCCGTTACGTTGCGATGAATTTCGGGAAACTCGCCTTTCCCTTTCGAAGATACCAGATACAGAAGGTATGGAGAGGGGAACGACCCCAGAAGGGGCGCTTCCGCGAGTTCTATCAATGCGATATCGACGTTGTGGGAAATGAAACTCTCGATCCCTTGAACGATGCGGAGATTCCGGCGATTATTTACGAGATATTCATGAAGATGCAGATCGGGGAGTTCACGATCCGGATGTCGAACCGGAAGATACTCCAGGGATATCTTGCGCACAATGGCATCAGCGGGGAGGGAGTATCCGAGATTCTGCGATCTATCGATCGGCTTCCCAAAACAGGGATGGAAGCGGTACGGCGCGATCTTTCAGAAAACCTGGGGTTGGAAGAGGAAATAGTGGGGCGACTTCTGGAACTTGCCGGCATTTCGGGGAGGGGAAAATCGGTTGTCGCGCAATTATCCGATAACGCGGTAGATCATCCCCGGTTTGCAGAAGGGCTTCACGAGCTGAATCTCCTGGTGGATCATCTGGGGGCGCTGGGCGTTCCGGAATCGGCTTATGAAATCGATCTGAGCATCACGCGCGGATTGGATTATTATACAGGCACGGTGTATGAAACGTTTCTGAAGAGTCATCCGGATCTGGGGAGCGTATGTTCCGGTGGGCGATATGATAATCTTGCCTCGCATTTTACGAAACAGAATCTTCCGGGAGTGGGTATTTCGATCGGATTGACGCGGCTTTTCTCGTACTTACTGGAGGCTGGCGCGGTAAAGCCGGGTTCTTCATCGAAGACGCAGGTTCTGGTTGCGGTACTTGATCGGGCTCGGTTGGGGGAATATTTCAAAGTCGCCACGCTGCTTCGGAATGGCGGCGTTTCCACAGAGGTTTTCTTGGAGGATAAAAAGTTAAAGGCGCAATTCAAATATGCGGATAAAAAGGGCATACCTTGCGTATTGATTGCGGGAGAAGACGAATTTGCAAAGGGCGTATGGTTGATCAAGAATATGAAAACCGGGGAGCAGCGGGAGATTAAACAAGAAGAGATTGTTGAGAGAATAAGTGGAGGCTTAAGTTAAAGTAATTTTCTTTTTTCTATTGATTGCTAATAACTGTTTATACCATATTCAATAAATATAAATGTGGACTTTCCCAAAAACCTTCCTCTTCATAAAACAATTGCAGAATGGCTAAAAGACAATATCAAGGAAAACGCTTCTCCTGTTCTATTCCTGGATGGATTTGACTTATTATTTCAAGAACGTGAGAAAGCGAAGAAATGGCTTGAGACCTTTAATTTCAGCAGGGAATCCCTTTCCTCCATAAATGCGGTTTTTGTATTTCTCGCCCCTGTTTTCTGCATGGATTTGTTCCGGCGTTACGCTCCTGATTTATGGGCGTGGAGGGCGTTTTTCTTTACAATCCCCCAAGAAAAGGAATCGATTCAAACCCGGGAGATGATTCAATCCCTGGATATGGGAACGCAAATTCTATCAGAGGATAATCCGAAAAAACGTAATGCCCGGATCAATATACTAAAAAAATGCTGGAAGAGGAACTGGGAAGACATGGATCAATAGAAGCAGTGTGGGATAACATCCTTTATCCCCTTTCTGGAGAACTCATTGTTTCCGGAAGATATGATGAATCGTATGAAATATTGAAAAAGGCTGAAAAGTGGATCGATCATGATTTCTTCAGAAGATCAGTGATCGCATATATTTTCGGCAATCTCGAGCGTATTGTTCATATAGGCTGTCGCGATATTTTCGGGCGCATCCGATGGCGCTCCGACAATCACCTTGACGCCGTTTTTGGCGAACAAATCCTGAGCGCGGCGCCCCATGCCTCCGGTAATAATAAGATTCGCGCCCTGTTTATGGAGCCATCCGGGAAGAAGACCCGGTTCATGGGGAGGCGAGTCGATATAGACAACTTCTTCGACGCTCTTTTTGTCGGCGTCCACAGTAACAAGGGCGAATTGTTCGCAGTGCCCGAAGTGCATGCAGAGCATTCCTTCCGATACGGGTATGGCAATTTTCATGATCGATTTCTCCTTGATTGCAGAATTTAAATCCGGGGAGTCCACATCCCCAGTTTGGACGCGAATGGCGTCAATGATTTTTTTGAAAGAAGATTCTGTCGGCGTACCGGAAAGGGCGTCCGTGATGGATTTTCCGGCATCCCCCGCTTCAACGATTCCGGGATCGAGCGGGATATGTCCGAGATAGGGAATCCCCATCTCCTTTGCCAGCCGTTCCCCACCCCCGACCTTGAACAGCTCAATATCTTTGCCGCAATGAGGGCAAACCATGCCGCTCATGTTTTCAATGACGCCGGCAATCCGAAGGTTCAGGGTTTTGCAGAAAGTGACGCTTCTTCGCACATCGGCGATAGCGACTTCCTGGGGCGTGGTAACGATAATCGCCCATGTATCCTTTCCCATCATCTGAGCTACGGAGAGCGGCTCGTCGCCAGTGCCCGGGGGGGAATCGACAACCAGATAATCCAGTTCTCCCCAGGAAACATCCTTGAGGAACTGCTTGATGACATTATATTTCAGAGGTCCCCTCCATATTACGGCGTCCTCCGCCTTTTCGAGAAGCAGCCCTATGGATACGACCGTGAGGTTTTCCATATAAGGGAGCGGCGCGATGAGACCTTCTTCGTCGTTAGCCAGGCGGCTGCCTTCCAAGCCGAGTATCCTGGTAATGCTGGGGCCGTGGAGATCGATATCGAGGAGACCTGATTTTTTTCCCGCAAGGGCAAGGGAAACAGCGAGGTTGGCAGCCACCGTGCTCTTGCCCACCCCCCCTTTACCGGATAAAACCAGTATTTTTCTTTTAATGACCTGAAGCCGCTTTTGCAGCTCCATTTCTTCCAACTGTCTCGATTCGTCCGAATGAGGATTTTGTGAGGATTCCTTCATTATAATTCCCTTCCTTCATTTATCATTTAACTTTGTTTGCGCACTGATCAGCGCGTGGGTTCCCACCTGCAATCCAACGTCCGCGGCGATGACCGGGCATTTCGCCTTGAATAAAAAGAAGATATTCGCAGGTTCGTCGCTGAGCGTTTCATAATTGCCTTGTCCCTTCGCTATGATCAAATCCGCCTGTTCGAATCTTTTTTTTAATTCATCCGAGCAATCTGATAGAATCGTTCCCGGGGCATCGGAGCCGTTATCGATGACCTCCGTTAGTTCCGTGATGCCGGCGATTTCGGCGTCTATGATCGTTGCGTCATTAATGATGGGGCGTCCACGGACAACGACGGTCGTGCGATCCAGCGGGAGATTTTCAACAAGCAGACGATCGAATATGATCTCGCCCGCGTTGTCGGCAAGATATAGAATCCTTTCTGCATGATCAACAGCGTTGCGGAACTCGCTTATATCGCCATAAAAGGGCTCGGAAAGGGTTTGGGCGATGATTTGACGCGCGTCATTTTCACGCAGATTCCCGTTAACGCCCAAATCAATGATATTTCCGGCAATTGCCAATCGCAGCGCCAAAGCGAACGGATCCTCAGCGGTTTTCATTTTCGCTTCCCACTCGGGAAGAATATCCAGAGCCATACGGTTGAAACGATCCTTCACCTCGCGGTAGGGATCTTCTTTATGCGCCAGGAGGCGAAGTCTCCTGTGAATGATCTGCCCCACGAGGGGAGGAGACGCGCTCATGTCCAGATCCGCAGATATCCGTAGAATGTCCCTCATAATCTTTTCATGAACCCTGGAATCATTCGTGACGAATCTCGCCGCCTCCAGAGACTGCCTTAAGAAACAAGGGATACAATCAAGAGAAGTCTTCATAGAAATTGCTACCACAATTTTTCATTTTTCATTTTTCATTTTACATTGTTACATCCAGTGTCCCTGCACATCGGGAGAATCCGCGAGTTTGAGTTTTCCGGCATTGAATTGCTCAACCGCTTCGGCGACTGTTCCACTTGCTCCTGTGTATATTTTTACCCCCGCGGATGTAAGGGTTGCGAGCGCCTTGGGCCCCACATGCCCGGTTATAACAGCTTCCGCTCCAAGGTTTACAATGTTTTTGCCCGATTGAATGCCAGCGCCTTGAAGGGCGTTGAGGTTGAGGCTGTTGTCAACGGAAGAGAATTGTTTGGCGTCGGAATCAAATACGATGAAGAATTTCGCCCTGCCAAAGCGCGGATCAACAGGAGAATTGAGATCGGGACCCTGGGATGTGATTACAAGTTTCATATTCGCCCCCTTTTACAAAATAAGATAAAAAGGTATAATACCGTTAATGCAAAATATGTACCATAAACGCTAATAAATGAAAAATGAAAAATATACAATTAAAAATATAAAATTACAGAACCTTTTACTATCATGAGCAGACATCTAAATTTGACAGCGGCTCGAGGCGCCATAATATTAATGCAAATTGCAAGATTATCTCCTCTTTCCCCTCCCATCCGTTTCTGGAACTTCAATCGCAAAGTTTTTGATTTTACGGTAAAGGGTGCTCGGATTGACGCCCAGTTCCTTCGCAGCGAGTTTGCGGCTTCCTTTGCGCCGTTTCAGAGTTTCGGTTATCAATTGTCTTTCCATGGTTTGGAGACTCATGGCGTCGAGCTCGTTCATGGAAGCGTTTTTCGCGGGGCGGAGTTCCATGGGGAGGTGTCCCATTTCGATGATTTGCCCTTTGCATAAAACGATAGCCTGTTCGAGGATGTTTTCGAGTTCCCGGACATTGCCCGGGAAATCGTGCGCCATCAGGCGCGCCATGACCTCATGGGAAACGGATGTGATATTTCGCCCCATCAGGCGGTTCAATTTTGCGAGAATATGATCGACCAGCAGCGGGATATCCTCGCGTCGTTCTTTCAGGGCGGGGAGTTTAAGATGAATAACGCGAATGCGATAATAAAGATCATCGCGGAATTTCCCCGCATGAACCAGATCCGCAAGGTTCTTGTTTGTCGCTGCGATCACGCGAACGTCCACAGGGATTGGTTTTGTCGATCCAAGGGGTTCAATGATGCGTTCTTGAAGCGCCCGCAGGAGGCGAACCTGCAGGGCTGGGGATATATCGCCGATTTCATCGAGGAAAAGAACGCCTTTATCAGCAAGGGAAAAACGTCCGGGCTTGTCTTTTCTAGCGTCTGTGAATGCCCCGGCTTTGTGGCCGAAGAGCTCGCTTTCGAGGAGGGTATCGGGAAGGGCTGCGCAGCTTACTGCAATAAAGGATTTTTTTCTCCTGGGGGAAAGATTGTGTATGGCGCGCGCAAAAAG
>JAFGFK010000394.1 GCA_016931135.1 Candidatus Sumerlaeota bacterium
CCTACCCCCACCCCGACGCCAACTCCCACGCCAACTCCCACCTCCACTCCCGAATATCCAACCAATCCTGTTACAGTGGATACCATGGATTATGCGGATGAAGCGTCCCTGGACGCCCGTTGGGGAGGAAGCGCTGCCTGGACAGCCGGCACGCTCAAAACCTCCGGCGGCGCAGATGGCACGGCAAAATGGATGGAACTCAGCGATGGCGGATGGGGGATGGATATTCACGCCAATTATTCCGGCGTTGTCTCCGTTGGAGTCGCCGGGCAATACAAGATGGTCTTCTACTATATGAACGGCCATGTGGATAATCCCCAAGCCGGTCTTACCGTTACCATCAAAGACGGTTCCGATAATACGAAGGCAACATTCAATCTGGGATCGAGCGTTGTCTCGAGTTGGACTTACGCCGAGTCGGCGTACTTCGCGTTGAATCAGGGAGACACGATCAAGATCGACATCACAGGCTATTACTCTGGCACGTTGACTCAGAAATGCGCCTTCGATCAGTTCAAGCTGATTCCCCTTTCCCCCACCACAGTGGATAGTTTCCAGGGGTATGCGGATGAGGCAGCCCTGGATGCCGTATGGGGAGCGAGCAGCAACTGGAGCAGCGGCGCCCTGCAAACCAGCGGCGGCGCAGACGGAACAACCAAATGGATCCAGATCAATGATGGCGGATGGTATGCTGATATCCACGCCACATTCAGCGCCATTGTTCCCGAAACCAGGAACTACAAGATCGGATTCTATTACAAGAACGGTCATGTGGACAATCCCCAGGGCGATTTGACCCTGATCGTGAAAGATGGCTCGGATAATCAGAAGACCTCCGTATCTCTTGGTTCTTCCGTAGTCTCCTCATGGACATGGGCTGATTCCAGCTCTTTTGCCATGAATTCGGGCGATACGGTCAAGATCGACATCACAGGTTATTACGCCGGCACGTTGACTCAGAAATGCGCCTTCGATGAAATCCAACTGCTTCCGCAATACTAAGATACAATCCTGTTTGATCGTTAAATAAATATAGCGCCGCCTCAAAAGGCGGCGCTTTTTTTAACTTCCACCCCGAATATCCTCTATTTCGGCGTCTATATCAATATTTATAAAATCGAGGCGAATCAAACGATTCTCACTCCCACAGTCTGGTATAACTATCCAACCGGCTATGTTTATGACATGGCAATAGATAAAAACGGGGATGTGATTTATGCCGGAGCGGATCTGGATTATTACAAGGCGGTAAAGATTGACAAAGACACAAAGACGGGAACCGCCATTGTAGAACATCTCGATTCCGCCCTTTCCTGGCCTTATCATTCCACCCTTTCCCTGGCGATCGATCCCGTTAATGAGGATATCTTTGGATTATACAGCGTACCGGGCATCTGGGGCTTCTATATTTATGATATGTTCGTCATATACAAACTGGAGAAACAGGGCGATGGCTACTACTCTCCCATGAATCATATCGTCTCTCAACAGGTTTTTGAAGATTCGGATGTCGATCCTTACGCGGAATTTCCCTTCATACAACTGACCGCGCCGGCAAACGGCTTCGCCGTTGATCCCGGAGGGGAATATCTCTATATAACCAACTGCAACTATAATGATCAATTCTACTATTATGCCCCGGAGAGCTCGAATATCATCAGGATATTGACCCGAACCCCTTCCCGTACAGGAAATGCATGGCAGATGTACGAATAATTGCGTGGTCTGATTCTCGGGGATTCAATAAACAGCGGGGCTGCCTTGAAATGCGCCCCTTTCTTCTCGATCTCTCATTCAGGTCTTGACGCCCGGCTGAAATGTAATGTAAGGGAGACAAAGTGTGCAATATTGGTTTGAAGGTCGTGGTTCGCTTAAGACCCCTGAATACAACCAATTTGCCAAACTACTGTAATGATATTTGATATCGGAAAAAGGAATATAAAACGAGCTGTCATTTCACACCTTGATGAAGATTTTTTTCTTGTAGAGAATCCACATCACAAGGCACCAGAGAACCACGTAGGTCATTCCCCAGCATGCGGATGACACCGTATTGCCGAATAGATGAGGAACCCAGCTCTTGTAAATATGATCGTACAGGAAATATTTGAGATAAATCCTTTTCCCAAACGCATCCTGCCACCTGATCCATACGGTTGTATAAGCCATGACGCTTGCGCCGAAATAGGCGGTAATCGGATTCATCCCGTAATAAAGGAACGGCTTGATCCATGATTTCGATCCCTTGATGTCAACCAGCCAGTAGCATGCCCCAAGTGAGAGAAGAGCCCATCCTGTGGTATATACAACGTAAGAGGGCGTCCAGAGGTTTTTATTGAATGGGATATCGTAACGCCAGAGAAGCCCGAGGGAGAGAAGCCCGACGCCCGCTACAGCCATGCCGGCAACCTTTTCATAATCCCCCTTTTCTTTTTTTCTCAGGAAATGACCGCATAAAACGCCGGAAAGCGTGGAAGAGATTGCGGAGAGCGTTCCCAGAAGCCCTTCCGCATCGTGTCCCATCCGGAGTTCCGTATTGTAGTCGGCAAGATGAGTTCCAAAGAGCCTGGTATCGATCCAGTCGGAGATATTGGCGAAAATGTCAAGGCTTCCCGCAGGATGTCCCGGAAAGGGAATCATCTTCAATATGACATAATGAATTCCAAGAAGAAGAATAGTCCAGACGATTTGTCCTTTTATTCCGGTATGGAGGATGATCAGGGAAGCGATAAGGTAGCACAGCGCAATGCGCTGGAGGACGCCGTAGGGTTTGAAAGGTTTCCCCAGTCCCTTTGAAGCGAAGAATACGATGACGCTTCCGAGGATATAGAGAAGCGCCGTTCTTTTCACGATCTGGAAATAAAGTTTCATTTTATCCGAGCCATCGCCTGTTCTCCGGGCAAAACTGAAACACATGGCTACTCCCATGATAAAGAGGAAAAAAGGAAAGATCAAATCCGTGAATGTGCATCCATGCCAATCGGCGTGGAGAAGGGGGGGGAACGTATTTCCCCAGTCTCCCGCGTTATTCACTAGGAGCATGGCTGCGATGGTGGCGCCGCGGAATACGTCGAGGGATAAAAGGCGCCCCGGTTTTACGGGAAGGATTTGTTCGCTCATGATCGTCTCCTCTATTCTGGTGATTAATGAATGAATATCTCAATGAAACAGCATTTTTTCTCCCGCTTTGAGGGCGCGAAGAACCGCTTTTTTTTCTCTTCCTCCTACATAGATGCGTCCTTTTGGTTCTGTATCCGAAATCCGCATCAGCATCCAGCATTTGTTCGCCATCTGGAATTTCACGCCATCTTTGCGGTCGATATTTTCAACAGGAGAATCCGCGATTTTTTCGGGTGGATTGTTCATCATGCCTTTCATATTGGAAACCATCTTCGCCCGTTCGCATATTCGATCGATGCGGATGTATTCCACAGGGTGAAATCTTTTTGCCAGGGATGAGATCATTTTTTCAAGACTCGCTTTTTTATTTGCCATCATTTCCAGAATAAGAAGTCCGGAGAGGACGCCATCGCGTTCCGGGATGTGGTTCTTAAAACACATCCCCCCGCTTTCCTCCCCCCCCACAAGGATGTCGCGTTCCAGAATCAGCTGGCAGACATTGTTGAATCCAACCGGAACCTCGAAGCATTGACGCCCATGGCTTCGGCATACATGATCGAACAATTCGTCTGTGGATGTCGTTCTCACGGCATCGCCGGACATGCCGCGGGATTCGATCAGGTATTCGTATAGAATGGGCATGATATAATGAAGGGTGACAAAATTTCCTTTGGCGTCCACCACGCCGATTCTGTCCGCATCGCCGTCTGTTGCCAATCCCAGGTCGCATTTGTTTTTTTTCACGACATCTGCCAGTTTATCGAGAAGCGGGGGCGCTGGTTCGGGGAGGTCATTATCGAACAGGGGATTGCGCATGGTTCGGATGGGGAAGATGCGGATGTTAGTTTCCCTGAGCAGTTCCTGAAACAGGTTTCCCCCTGTGGCGAACATGGAATCGACCGCCAGTTTGATCCCGCATTTTTTGAGTGGACCGAAATTCACGTATTTTTTCAGGGTGCGCAGGTAAGGGGAGAGGATGTCCTTCATGAGAATTTTTTCCGCATACACGGGCGCTTCTCTGGATGCCGTTGGAACCTTTTGCAAAAGGCGCGTAAGATCGAAGGTGAATTCCGGCATCACGGGTCCACCGTAGGACGCCTTGAATTTTATGCCGTTGTAAAAGTGGGGATTATGGCTTGCGGTGATCATGACGCCGCAGGAGGCGCTTCGTTTTTTCGTCGCAAAGGATAATGCGGGCGTTGGGATCGCACGATCGCTCAGTTCAGCGTGAATTTTCTTCTGAACCAGTTCATCATAAACAGCGCGGGCGAAGTATTCAGACATGAAACGATAATCGTATCCGATTACCACAGGACGATCCTCGATCTTCCGTTCCCGAAGAAGATATGAAAGGGCGATTGCCGCGCGTCGGACATTTTCAAAGGTGAAATTCTCCCCGATTATCCCCCGCCAGCCATCTGTGCCGAAATATATGTCAGTCATTATTCCCATACTCGATTTTTTTATTTTTGATTAAATTCCTTACTTCAAATTTCAAATCCCGCCGATGGCGGGACTTCGTCCTCACGCTTTCAGCGTGATTCCTCAGCATAACCATCCCGCCGCAAGTCAAACTTCTTATTATTATATTTGAATACCTCACTTCAAACTTTTAACTTCACACTTTAAACTTTTAATGAACTGTCCCGATTTTTTCAGAATTTTAAAAATATAGGAAGTCCATTTCTCTGTTCTGTAATGGGTTATCAGCTCGGGGTTGAAGGTTTCCTTGAAGCGCGCAATGGAGGGGATGTTGCCCCCGATGAAGTCGAGCTGTTTTATGGGAATAGTTGTGAGGTAGCCTGCCAGTTCCCATATCAGGAGGGGATGGATTCCGGAGGAAAGATATTCCGGATTTGTCGCGGCAATCAGGTAATAGGCGCGCCTGGAATCCCACACGCACACGATAACAGAAAGGAGTTCGCCTTTGGGAGCGCGAGCGCCGATCATGACTCGCCGATCTTTGATCTCTTCCGAAGCGGCAATGGTTTCTACAAGGGAACGGGGTATGGGATTGACGTTACCTTTTTTTCCAAGACTTTTATCCAGAAGGTTGAATATCTCTTTTGAGGAGCAGGGCATTACGCCGATATGCATATCGCTTTTTTGAGCCTTTTTGATCGCTCTTCGTACGCTTCCATCGAGTTTTTCCCACAAACCGGTCAGATTCGAGATATCGAGGTAATAGGTATAACGCGGGATCGTTTTCCAGCGATTTTGTATGAATGGTCTCATGTCGCTCAATCCGGGGGAATTGATCAGATCGATCTGGGAGTAACGTTTCTGGAGAAAAGCGGTAAGTTTCGATAATATCTCGTGTTCTTTTGAAATCCTGTCGGAAATCTTGGTTGCCTCAGTTGGGGGGAGCAGAAAACCCAGGTAAGGGGAGAGCAGGGCGTTCAGCGCGGCGACGCGACCGATCTGGCGTTTCTCGGTCAAGACAACGCCGCCGGTCAGTTCGTTTTTCCGGAAGACGCCGAAAATCCTTTGTGGAAAAGGCGTTCCATTTTCCAGAACCTTTTTCCATGTGAAGCTCGTAAAGAGGGAACCCTGGGGGGAATCATGGAC
>JAFGFK010000395.1 GCA_016931135.1 Candidatus Sumerlaeota bacterium
CCCATTGATCTATGCAAGGGAATGAGAGTTGTTTCTCCACAACAGTTTTTAACATATTACAGAAAACAAAAGATACTTTAAATTTCTTAAATGGATTTTTTCAGAACTCCGCATTTCCCGGGAAGCGGGGGAAGGGGATGACATCGCGGATATTCGCCATTCCGGTGATGAATTGCAATCCGCGTTCCAATCCCAAACCGAACCCGCTGTGCGGAACTGA
This sequence comes from Candidatus Sumerlaeota bacterium, assembly GCA_016931135.1. Classification (GTDB taxonomy): domain Bacteria; phylum Sumerlaeota; class Sumerlaeia; order MWCT01; family MWCT01; genus JAFGFK01. The sequence goes on from JAFGFK010000395.1 coordinate 221, forward strand.
ACCGAACCTTTAATTATATAATTACCGTTAAAAATTTAAACTTTTGCTTTACTTTTCATTTGACAATTTTAACTAAATCAACACTCTAAAGATAGTTTTTCGATATTTATCTTTATTTTTTATTACAAATTACAGGGGAGGATATTACAATGAAAAAGAAACCAGAGATGAAACTAAAAGTCATTGCATTTTGGAGCTATAAAGGAGGCACAGGGAGAAGCCTGGCTTGCGCCAATACAGCATACACTCTTGCCAGAATGGGGAAAAATGTCGCTGTGTTAGATGCGGATATTGACGCTCCTGGTATATTATATAAATTTTTGGAAAATGATCCCGAAAAAAGAAAAAATATATGGGAGAAAGAAGGCTGGATAGAATTACTATGGAGTAAAATAAAAGGCAAAAAAGATGGTTCTAAAAAGAAATCTATAACAAGCATATCATCAATCATTAATTTAAAAAATCAAACGGGAAAAATAGGTAAAATACATTTTATACCTTCAGGAAACATTCAAAGTGAAGATTATTGGAAAATTATTGGAAAACACCGTATTTGGAATACGTTTTTATTGTTATCTGATCAGGAACAGGAAAAACTCCAAGTTTCAAAAAAATTCTTAGAATTGATTGAAAAAACCGAAAATCCGGATCTTATTTCTAAAGCAAATAAAATATGTGAAGAGTCTCCGGAAATTCTCACATCTGAAGAGAAAAAGAATATCTATATTGAGGTATTAGATGAAATAGAGAATGATCTCGATCCAAAACCTGATTATTTATTAGTTGATCTAAGAAGCGGAAATAATGAAATTCAAGAAGTTATTACAAAATTATGGGTAGATAAAATGGTAACCATATTTACTCCAAATGAAGAACAGGTTTATCAATTTGAAAACGAAGAATACCCCTTATTTTTAAATTATGAATTTAAAGTAGTGCCTGTTATGACACGATTTCAACCTACTCTCTTTCAATATGTACAAGAAACTGTTGAGAGATTAATGAAAAAATTCAATTGGACTGAAGGATATCTATGTAAAATTCATGAAGATCGCCATTTGGAGCTTTTTGACGATATTGCTCTTATGGCGAAAAAAACAGATATTCATCCTTTGATTTACAAACAAATACGTGATGATTATATTGATTTGGTATCAAATATATTAAATGAAGAACAAATTTCTTCTGATCGATGGCTACCAGAGAAGAATAAGATTGAAGAACAAATAAGAAAAGATCTTGATATCAACAAAGAATCTATCCCTGTACAAGCGGCTCTTTTTATTAATTATATAACCGGGGAACTTGTAAACGAAGGCGATAATTCAAGGAATATTTCCTTTCGAGTGGATACATTTGATTCCTTATTAAGCTTTTTCAGGGAATTCCTAAAGAAATCTTTACCATTTATTAAACCTGAGATAATTGAATCTTCTTTTAAGTGGACATTAGAAACAGCGGGAATGGAAAGTGGAAGACGTTTCGGAAGAACATTAATGAAGCTCTGGAAAGATGAAAAAAAGAAGTTATCAGAAACAGAAAAGATTAAATATTGGTGTGATTTTGATTCAAAAGTTGGATGGGGCACATTCATTTTTGAAATAAAGACAAATAAAGACAAAATAAACGAGATAGTTATTGTTAATAAAAGGAATCCTTTTGCTTCGGGAAGAACAGAAAAAGACGTTGACCTTTGTCCATTTCTATCTGGTTATATAAAAGGAGTTATAATAGAAATATTAAATATGAAAGAAGATTCCATAATTATAAAACATGATATTAATGATTGTATTAGAGGACGTAAAAAAGATGTTGATAAGGGATGTATTTTTACAATTAATTTTTCAGATCAATAATATTTTCAATGAATATTAAAAATATTTGAGGTAAATATTATGAATAAAAATTCTTTTTTAAGAGATTTTATGAATGAGCCTTTAAATTTGATTATTTTTATACTTGGCATCGCTTCTTCGATCGGTACAATTACATGTTTTATTTTTCTACTTATTAAAGAATATAAAATATTATTACCTACACTTATCATTATATTCTACTTTTTATTCATTTTATTTCAAGCTATTTTAGTAATTCAATTAAAAAAGAGATGTCCCCTTCTATTATATAGAGGATGCATTTTATATTATAGAGGTCGCCGTAATATTGCCTTTGGCGTACAAACAATAATCAAGTCCTTTCAAGAATTTGTTATTAAATCAGGGATAGATGATACAGAAAGGGCTCATCAATATATGCACTCAATTGGATACGAATCGGGAAAGGTATTTTCCACCTATTTTGAAGATAACATTTTAAAAATAATTCAAGATACTACAGGTAAAAGGCCTACTTGGGATCAAGTATTACGAAAATGGATTAAATATGATGAAAATGTCGGATTTGGAGAGATTATTTTAGAAAAATTACAAATAAGACATGGAAAAATTGAGGGGAAAATAGTGTTAAATAATTTATTTACTGGACATAATTCGGATTCGCCCTTATGGTTACATTCTTGGTTCGCTGGTTATATGGAAGGACTCTTAAATAATTTAACAATTGTTGATAGGAGTGAGAATAGTTTGAACGAAATAAGATTTGAAAGAATGGTAGATATATTTGAAAATATAAATGGAAACTTATGTATTTTTGACGTTAGGGTGAAATCAATTGAATAACGGTAAACCGAAAATATGTCTTATATACACCGGTGGAACGATTGGTATGACCCGTTTGAAGAATGGGATATTACGCCCTCCTGATAATCCCAAGGTTTTTCTGAAAGTAGCGCCTGAACTTAAATCTATTGTTCATTTTGACTTTGTTCCTTTGATGAATAAAGACAGCACCAATATGAATCCTGGAGATTGGACTAAAATCGCCACGGCAATATATGATAGAAGAAATATAGGATATAAAGGTTTTGTCGTAGCTCATGGTACAGATACCATGCACTTTTCAGCATCAGCTGTTGCCTTTGCCTTGGGGAATAACCTGAATTTCCCGGTGGTTTTTACGGGTGCGCAGACTATACCCGCAATTCAGCATGGGGATGCAAGAGTAAATCTACTTAGGGCATGCAAAGTAGCTACCATGAATCTGGCGGAGGTGGTCATTGCCTTTGGGGAATATGTATTCAGGGGTTGCAGGGCTCAAAAAAAGGATGAACGCCGCTTCGACGCCTTTGAATCCCCCGCTTTTCCCCCGGTTGCCTATATTACGGAGGAGATCGTATTAAGTCCCTGGGTAATAAAAAGAAGTGAAAACCGGCCTGATATTGAACTTAATGCGGACTTTGAACAAGGGATTCTCCAAGTTTCCCTTATCCCTGGATTGGAGCCGAATCTGTTAAAACCAATCCTGGAATCAGACATGTGTAAGGGAGTGATCCTCCAGTCATTCGGCGCCGGGAATGTTCCCAACGAAAAACCCTACTCTTTTACTGAGATTATCGCGGAAGCGAAAAAACTCAATAAACCCCTTATAATCACAAGCCAATTCCCCGCAAACGCCACTTTGCACACATCCTATGAACCCGGGAGAAAAGCAATAGAAGCTGGGGCAATCCCAACCGGAAACATGACAAGCGCCTGCGCTGCAGCCAAATTTCGCTGGGTTTTAGCTCAGGTTGAAAAAGATATTCAAAATGGGACTATCAATAATAAAGATAAGATCAAGCAAGTTAATAAAAGGATGCAAGAAGTTTATATTGAAGAGATGGACAAACCTACAAATGTAATTTAATTTATGTTTTTTACTTGATATCTATTTTTTTCCTTAATATCTATTACAATTACAAAAATATATTTGTTGGAGTAAAAAATGGCAAAAAAAGGCAAGGTTTTGATTATTTATACAGGCGGCACTATCGGGATGCTTCCTGAGGATCCCTCTAATCCTCTAAGTCCTTTAATCCCTGCGAATTGGGAACAACTGGAAAAATTTGCTCCAATATTAAAAGACCTACCCATTAATGTTGTTCTACATCAGATGACTCCGATTGATTCATCCGATATGCACCCGGATTATTGGATCAATATCGCAAAGGTAATCGGAGAAAAATACGCGGAATATAATGGTTTTGTCATACTTCATGGTACCGATACCATGACTTATACCGCAACCGCCCTCTCCTTCCTCCTGGAAAACCTTGCTAAACCGGTGATTGTAACCGGTTCTCAGCTTCCCCTGGCGCAACCCAGGAACGATGCGCTTCAAAACCTCGTAACCTCATTAACCATAGCGTGTCCCGAGGCGTTCGGCATCCCCCTCGTTCCAGAAGTATGCATACTTTTCAATAATAGATTATTACGCGGAAACAGGGCAAGAAAGGTCAGTTCCACTGGATTTTCGGGTTTTGACACCCCCAATTATCCACACCTGGGGGAAGTGGGGGAACATATCAATATCAATACCAAGGTTATACGAAAACCCGCTACCGAGGGATTTTTTATGAATCAATTCCTTGAGAAAAACGTTATACTGTTTGATATATTCCCCGGGATAAGCCCCCAGATATTGAACAGCGTATTAAGCATAAGCGGCTTAAAAGGGGTTGTATTTAGAACCTATGGAGCGGGAAACGCCCCCACGAATGAAGACTTTCTCCGGGAAATAGAAGTCGCCATTACTAAAAAGAACCTTTCTATCATCAATATCACCCAGTGCAACCAGGGAATGGTGGAGATGGGGCTTTATGACGCCAGCGCCACGTTATCCAGGATCGGGGTTTTCAGCGGCGTGGATATGACTCCGGAAGCCGCCTTGGTAAAGATGATGTTCCTCCTTGGCCAGGGTTATGATACCCAAACCTTCAAGGATCAGATGCAGAAGGACCTCCGCGGCGAACAGAGCGTTAATGTGTTCAATTTCATTTATGAACACGGAACAGCGGATAAGGTATATAAAGCGCCGACAAAACAATTACCCGCAGGTTTTGATAAAGAAAGGATAGTAAGAGCAAATATCCGAATAGATTTTGCAAGTCTTCCAAAAGAGGTTTCCAAAGGTGAAGTGGAACTGGCGGTTTTTCTGAATCTCCCGAATGCGGATCAGAATACGGATGTCAACATCCCTCAATGCCTCGGTATTCTTAAGAAAACTTGTGAAGGGCAAGCCATCAACCTGATCCTGGATTGTACGGAGCGTTTCAAACAGGTGGTGATTCCAGGCCGCCCGATTCAGGTAACTATAGTCTCCAAAAACGAACATAAAGTAATGTGGGATGGGGCGTTTATCTCCGTTTATACAAGCGTAGAATAAGGATCATTATTTTTATACTCCGTAACCAGGAATACCATAAATCCGCAATCGCAAATCCGCATTCCGCATTTGTAAATCCGCATTCCGCATTCGCAAATCCGCATTCCTCGAAATCCATCGGGTAAAAAAGATCCTATTCCAAAATCCATTATCCAACATCTTTACACGCTATTTGTATCTCCTTAATACGCCGATAATGACGCCTCGGATGCGGAGAGATTCCTCGGGGACAAAAACCGGCTTTTTCTTTGGATTCTCGGATTCAAGGCGGATATTATCATCCTCTCCCCGGAAAAAACGCCTCACCACCGTTCCCTGGTTTTCCACAAAGGCGACCACCATCTCCCCCGGTTCCGGAACCGCGCGCCTTTCGATGATCAGATAATCGCCATCTCTCAAGTATTCATCTTTAAGGGAATCGCCCTTCACCCTTAAAAGAAACGATTCCTCGGATGAAACGATTTCCTGGGGAATGCCGATCGTTCTGGTGTGTTCCGTTGGCTCGATCTGTTTTCCCGCGCTGATCTCGCCCAGGAGGGGAAGTTCCACGGCATCGGGATAAAGAACCGGCGCATTGATCTCTATGGAACGCCCCTTGTTCCATTTCCGCGAAATGACTCCCTTCTGTTCGAGGTTTTTTAAATGTTTATGAATCGTGGCGAGGGAGGAAACGCCTACACGGGAACAAATTTCCTCCAGAGAAGGGGCATAACCGTTTTTTTTGATAAAACGGTAAATGCAGTTGTAAATATCACGCTGTCGTTTCGTTAAATACATAAACAATGAAAAATGAAAAATGAAAAATGTTAAATTTAAAACCGTATATGCCGATAATATCACGCTGTCGTTTCGTTAAATACATGGACAATGAATCCGTCTTCTTCCCGCTCAGGGCGGGACTACGACGCGACAAGAAATGAAAAATGATAACTTTTAAATTTAAAACCGAATACAGGAGAGGCGAAGAAAAGGCAAAAGTCAAGGGATATTTAATTCCCATTTTTTTTATTTGACCTGGAATTCCTTGCTGTCATAATATTTTATTAAATCGTGGGAACAAACATAATATTTTAAATGTCTGAAAGAATAGATTTTTAACAAAGGCTTTCCTTATGAGACAAACTGGATCAAAAATCCCTTTTTATACATTCATTGCGTTTGCCCTTCTCTGCATTGTTGCGGGAATGATTTTCTATGCAGCCCGCCTTTTCAATGGAGGGAATGTATCCGCCCCCCCTCCGCCCCTGGGAAGGGAACGGGAAATCTCGGATCAAAAAATCCTGGAAAATCCGGTGGATAAACCAACCGCTTTTGATGACAACAACGTTCCCGCGCCGCTTCAATTCAGGGAGAGAAAATCCGATGCCAAATCAGTTGACGGGACGTCAACATTCACAATCGCGTCTTCTTCTTCACGCGAAGGGAATCACGTTCCCGGTGAAATCCGTTCTCTGGATGGGAACATTTCACATCCGGATGGATCGAACGCAGTTTCGAATATCGCGGATGAGAACGTTGAAGAAAACGCCACGCCTCTACCTACCCAAACGCCCGCTTCGGCAGCCCTTGTTTATGGAACGGTTACGGATCAGAATGGGGTCGCCCTGGAAAATATCCGCATCGTTGTTACGGGAATATCACAGGCTAAGTCTGTGGGATCTCTAACGGATTCCAGCGGCGTCTATAAGATCGAAATGCCCATTACGGGCCAGTTGGAAATCCACGCAATTCCTCCGGTTGATTCGAACCTTGTAGCGTCAACGCCCAAAATCCGCGTCCTCCAGGAGGGAGGTGAAATCAGGGAGGATTTCGTATTGAAAGAAGGCGAAATCGTGGAAGGCGTGGTAATCAATGAAAAGGAAGAACCCATCGATGAGGTCAGTATTGCGGCGATTATGAGCGTGGGGCAGAAGTTATTGACAACAGACAGCCATGGATATTTCCGGGTTGCCGGGATTCCCCAGGGGCAAACCGTCCATACCCTGGTTGTTTCACACCCGGATTATCAAACCCGAACGCTTACCCATCTCAATCTCCTGGATGGTTTTCAGAAAATCGTTCTGAAACAGGCGAATAATATTTTTCTCAAGGTTATATGGTCGCTGGATGGATCGCCGGTGGAGTTCTATGCGTACCGGCTGCTTCGCAAGACAAGTTACCAGGACATTTTTGTGCAAACAGACCGAAAGGAAATCATGGTAGAAACGCCCACAGGCATCACCATCATCGACACGCTGGGAAAAGCGACATGGCGCGTGGAGGTCACCGTGATGTCTCCGGATAAGCAAACAACGGATATCAAGGGTTCCTCGGAATTTATTTTAGACGATGGGGAAAAGGGAGTGGAGGTTCTGGTTGCGATCGATCAGGGGCGTAATATCCAGGGAATTGTCGTTCAAAATGAAAAGGGAGGCGTTCCTGTGGGAGGCGCAACCATTGAATTTGTCGCTCCCAGCGCGGGATTCGGAAGGTTTCCCCCTCCGGATAAGCCCTTTCTCTTTCCCACGGGAATATCAGACCCAAATGGAAATTTCCGTTTTTACGCCATGCCCCCTGGACGTTATACGTTGAAAGTTCAAAAGGATTTATTCTGCGCTCCTGAGGCAATCGACCTGATCGTTCCTTATGACAAAGACCCTGATCCTTTTGAGATCATAATATGCGAAGGCGGCTCAATATATGGAAAAGTTATCGGCGCTGAAGGCGTTCCCCTTGCAAATGCTCGAATCGCGCTTTCACAACAACGCGTGAACGCCGATGGATGGATTCATAAAGAAACGAAAACAGATGAAGAGGGATATTATGAATTCCCCGGATTGAATGCGGGCTCGCACTATATCTGGGCGTATGATGATCAAACAGGGCAAAAAGAAGCAAGGTCTTTCAGCCTGGGGCATGGGGAGAAAAAGGAACAGAATTTCAACTTTTCAGGTTTGATCCAACTCTCCGGAATGATGCGCATCAATGGAGAACCCGCGCCTCAAGGATTATCTTTTCTTTTCCTCGGTGAAAACGATTCACACAACACATGGAATTCCGTTGATGGAGAAGGACGTTATGAAGCGTTTGTAAAATCAGGGCGTTTAAGCCTTCGGATCAGCGGACCAACGCCCACGGAAGGGGAAATGGAGCCATTCTTCATCCCTGACGCCCCCTCCATCCAGGAAATGGACATTAACATGGATATTGTTCAGGCGGATGTGATCGTACAATTTCCCCAGGAAGATCAGTTCGAGGATGGACAGGTTGTGATCAGTCCTCTTGACAGGATGCTCCGGTATGGATTTTCCAGGGTGAAGATGCACCAGACAAATCGCCATGTAGTTTCCATTTTCGCCAATACATACCAGGCGACCTTCCAATCAACCAGCGGCCAGTGGCATGGCAAAACGGACAATATAGTCCTTGGATCTGGGAAACTGAACGCGTTCCTGATCGAAGTAAAAAAGACCGTTTCCGGCGTAAGGATGGGAGGCTGGGTTCCGGGACAACTATCCATGACAGAACCTTCCACGCTGGCATTCGACGCAACTCAAGCCCTGGAATCCGGGGGCAATATCAATATCCTTGTTCTGTTTGAAAAAGGGCGGCACGCCGTGCAGCCCAGCGCCGTATTTCTTTTTGAAAACAATGTATGCATTTCCCGCGATGAACATATCGGCTGGAGCGGCGCGGATCACTGGAACAACGATTATTCGCTGAACCTCAACGCTCTCTCCCCCGGGGGGCAATACAGAATCGAAATCCTGATCCGATGCGATGGCGGTACGGATTCCACCGGCTCGGTTTACCTCAGTTTGAATTAACAACAGGATTAATTAATCCTAATTCCACATTCCTCATTACGCATTGGTTAAATATTCCATCCCCATGATGACTAACGAAAGATCTCTGAGATCATCTCCCACCTTGAATGCGTGTTCCATTTCGATATCCAGTTCGATGCGGTCTTCCTTTACATCCTCCAGGGGAAGATGAATGTTTTGACACGAGTTGTCAAAGTATTGGATTTCTCGCCCATTGACGCGGCAGTATCCCGGATTGATTTTATTCATGGGGAAACGAGGAGAAGTGATGAGGCGGAGGAATACGGCGTTTGGGATCATTGGCAAGACGATGCGCCCCTTTTTTGCCATCCATAGATGGCTGATAGAACCATCCTCCTTTAATTCTAATGGAAAAAAATCCTTTTGAAATCGAACGCCTTGAGAATCGAGCGGCACGGGTTTGACTTTGAATTGAGAAAAATAATGGTCATAGCGGTTTGGGTCGCCGCCATTGATTCCGAAAAAGAGGGGGCAATATCTGCAAAGAGATGCAGGATTCCAGCCATGGATGGTTCTTCTCAGATTTTTATAAAGCGATCCGTTCCAGATTTCATTCCAGGGAGAATCCTTGAGATTTCCCATCTCTTCGCCTTGTGCGCAGCATGGATAAACGGTTCCCGAGGCTTCGAAATAGGAAGCCTCCCAGGGCATGTTGCAGAAAATGACGCCTGCCCCGGATTTTGGTTTCCGAACAGATGTGATTTTTTTCATAAGCGCAGATGCGCTTTTATTGCGGAGTTGGATCAAGACATAGCGCGCCTTTTGAGTCCATCCGGATAGGACGGTTTTCATCGGTTGTTTTCCGCCCTTTCCCTTAAAAATCATTTCTCTGAAAAAGTGTGGAACCGTGAGAAGAATTCCGTATTTACGGGAGCGTTCGAGAGCTCTAAGATAGGCGACAGATACCAATTCCGGGGAATCATACAGAGATTCGCCCTTCACCTTTTCAAAATAATATTCCTGCTGAAGGGGAAGGACAACCACCTCGTTCGCTCCGTATTCATGGGCGAGGTTGACCATATCCGACAGATCATCGATGTTTTGTTTCATAGCGACAAAGTGGAGTATTAAAGCAAAACCATCCGCTTTTCCGTGGGTATTGACAGCCATTTTTATCCGGTTCAATATATCCAGCATTTTTTCCCATTTAATGCCCGGCCTGATCTTCTCATAGGTTTCTGCACGGGCGCCGTCAATGGATAAACAGATCGTCGCCCCGCCTTTTGCAAGACGTTCGAGGGTTCCCCCCTTCGGAAGAAGGATCCCGTTGGTGATTATCCTTACGTTGATTTTCCGTTCAATGCAATCCTGAAACATCTCTTCAAAAATTTCAGCCATCAGAGGTTCACCGTATCCGGTCAGGGTGACATTTCTAACATCCTTGAGGAGAATATCCCTGATCTTATGATATACCTCAGAAGACATGTCTGTTCCAAAGGTTTTGTAATGATGGTGGCAATGGATACATCGGGCATTGCATCTGCTGGTTGGCTCGATCCAGATGGAATGCGGATTGGTTTTTGAATATTCCTGATATTGATCCGGATTCATTTGTTCATTCTTTTACGCACGCTTGGGCGATAGCGCTCCTCTTCACTGAAGATGCATCCGCAATAGGATTGAAGGTAAAGATTTTCGCGTTTTGCCTCCTCATGAGCGATTTTGAATCCTGACGTCCAATCCTGATACAGGAAGGGAACATTGAAGGCTCGAGAAGCGTTTTCTCCCGCTTCTCTGATCAGATTATGATTCTGATAGGGACTTACAGAGAGAGTCGTCGTAAAGGCGTCAAAACCCTTTTCCACCGCCAGGGCAGCCGTTTTATGCAGTCTTTCCTTGTAACATACCAGGCATCGGGGAGAATTACCCCTATCCAGATACAAGCGAAGCATTCTTTCCAGGGAATATTGTTCATCCAGAATCATGGGAATAACATGACTTCCGCAATATTCCTTAACAGAGGAAAGGCGTTTGCGGAATTCCCTGTATGGCATGATATTGGGATTGTAAAAATAGACGACAGGCTCGTATCCTGATTCCACGAGAGAACGAAAGGGAAACAAGAGGCAGGGAGCGCAGCAGGCATGAAGGAGGATTTTTTTTGACATGGCATCCTGTTAAAAAAGAAATTCATTTCAAAACATGAAGAAATATAGAGAACAAATAGACTCCTTTTCAATATTAAAAACGTCGAAAGGCGTTAACAGGTTCATTAATCTTCTGAAGGAGTTTGCGCGGGAATAATCGAATCCTCTTTCTTTAGCGGCGAGAGAGAAGGCTCTTTCGGGGATTCTTTTTCCTTTTCCTGTTTATAAAGCAGATCGATCATTTGAATGACCTGATCGGTTATATTGCAGCGTTCGGATGAAAAAAGAATCAGATCGTTTCTCAAAACCAGGTCGAGTTTTTCCTTTTCACTTACCTCCTTGATAGCATGATTGATCCGTTCGATTGCCGGTTCAACCAATTCCCTTTCCGAGCGGCGAATCATACGATTGATGCTTTGCTGCTGATCTTCGATCGAAATCTTAAGGTCTTCGAGTTCCAGCCGCCTGTTTTTAATCTGCTCGTGAGTCAAAATGGTTTTCTGTTCATCCAGAGTTTTTGATAGAACTTTGTATTTGTTCATCTTATCCGCCAAAGATTCCTGTTCCTTCTTAATATCATCCTGCACTGTTCCGACAATCTGCCGAATAGATTCGGATTCGACCATGATACGGTCCAGATCGGCATAAGCGATTTTAAGGGGGGCGTCCTGCGCCCCGATACGAATCGCCAACCCGCAAATTAAAATTGAAACTCCTAAGAAACGCCATTTTTTTCTCATAGTACGCCTTCCCTGATATTGTTTTCCATAACGAGACAAACCAAAGTCTCCATGATTTGAATTTCTATTTTCCTCTGAATTTTTCATTTTTCATTTTTCATTCTAAAAAGTGGTTCCGAGGCGGAAATGGACGATCTGGGCGTCATCCGCGCGTTTTTTCCGTATAGCGTATGCAAAATCGACAGAGATTGTTATTATGGAGATTTTCAGCCGGATGCCCGCGCCAACTGAGGTTCGGAACGACCCCAGGTGAACCGTTTCATCGAGGGTTCCGATATCTCCGAAAACTACTCCTTTGAGATCGCCATAGATGGGATAACGAATCTCGTTTTTCAAAAGCAGTTTTGACGAACCTCCCACTGCCATATTATCCTCGCCTTCATCTTTAGACCCCGCGCCTCTGAAGGAAAAACCCCGCAGATCGCTGGAACCGCCAAGGAAAAACCGTTCGGTGATTCCCACTTCATCGGATGGATAAGGAATCAATCCGCCGAAAAAATCAACCGCAAATATAATATCCTTGTACAACGTAACATACTGAGCGTAATCCATAGACAACCTGGCGAGAGGTCCATCGGCATAACCCAATTCCAGCGCGCCCCCTCTGACAAAACCTTTGGTGGGCCACCAGTTTTCATCCCGCGTATCTTCCACCGCGCGGAATCGCCCGGCGACCACGACGTAATTGTCCAGATCGGATGTGATATCATCATCTTCATCATAAAAATTGACATGTTCCAGCCTTAACCTGAAATAGCCGCGAATATATTCGGAAAGAGAACGCCCAAGCTCAGCCGAGGTTCCGTATATTCGTTCGCCGTATTCCCTTCTCAAATACTTTTCGCGATAGACGCGCCATTCGAGCGAAGTCTCGGATTGCAAAAAATAGCGGTCAAGATAAGAGAGGTGAAGAGCGGAGAGTTTCGTACCGATAAGCGCTCTTATCTGGAAATCGCGGGCGTCTCCGAAAAGATTTCTTTCCCGAAACCGGGATTGAATATACGCGCCTGTTGCATCGCCGTAACCCACGCCCAGAAGAAGATTTCCCGTAACGCCTTCGCGGGTGTTGATCATGACATCGCGAACATCAGGATTATCCGTAGGTTCGCGTGTGATGCTCACCTCCTCAAAAATTTCAAGGCGTTTGAGCCGTTCTACCGTTCGTGTTTCCTCGAAGGTTCGATAGACCTCTCCCGGTTTCAGAATCACCTCTCTTGCAATCACCTCGTCTTTGGGAGGGGGGGAAATTTTATAATAAATTTTTTCAAAAATATTCTGCAATTTCCCCTGCTTGTAATCCATACGTCTTACCCTGATCCTTCCAACATAAATGCGGTTGTTTTCCCTGATATTCAACACAAGTTCGATGGCGTCAGAATCGGGAAACCTCCGAAAATCAGCGTCCGCCTCCATTCGGATGTATCCTTCATCTCCATACAGACGTCTAAGGCTATCCATGGATTTCTGATAGCGTTTGGCGTTATAAAACCGATCCTTCATTTTAGAGAAACAGTTTTTGATTTCCTCCCCGGAGAAAAGTGTGACATTTTGGGGAACAACATCCTTCACGCGAAAGCGTTTACCTTCTTCAATGATAATCACGGGGCGAATCCATCCCTCTTCCTCGTTGTATTCCGGCTTTCCCCGCTTCACTACGACATCGAGGAATCCCCTGTTTCTGTAAAAATGCCGAAGAACATTCATATCTTCATCAAAGGCGTTGTCATCGTAATATTTCTTGAAAAAAGCCCATGATCCTCTGTTTTCCAGGAGGAGTCTCAAACGAAAGGAGCTGTAATGTTTATTTCCTTTGAGGACAAGGTCTCTGATCGTAATTTTTTCCCCCTCATCAACGAGGATATTCACAAAAACGGCGCCATCGCGGATTTCCTCGGTTGCCACCTTGATTCTGGCGTTCGTATAACCTCCCTGGGAATAGATTTTTTCAATTTCCATTTTTGCCTTCAATTCTGAGCCGGGCGATAGAATGTCCCCTTTTTTGAAGGGAATCCGAGCGAGAATCCGGGAGGCTTTATAGACTCGGTTTCCCGTGATGACTATATCCTCTACCACGGGATTTTCCTTCAGCGAAACGATGACGCGGATTCCCCCCGGCGCCTCTTCCCTGTAAAAACGGATGTCCTCATTGAAAAAACCGAGGGCGTAAATGGAGCGAATGTCTTCCTGCCGGATTTCCGGGGAGGAAGGCTCACCCACCCGGGTTCTCATCACATCGAGCACGGTTTCCTTATCAATGGTTTTCAAACCCTCGATGACGATTTCCTTCACCTGGGGCTCCTTCTGCGCAAAAACGACCACAGGAAGTAAAGATAAAAAGACAATAAAGATAAAATAATGAATCTTCCTGAAAAAGAGCGCCATAAACCTATCCGCCTTGGAAAGGACGTAAATTTTATGAAGAAAAGAATTGCCTCACTTTTTTTCCCTATGATAATTTCTTTTTAACTTATGTCGGAGAAATCACGATGAACAGTCAACGTCTTTTTCTGCTCCCGCTTATATTATTCCTGACAACTTTTTTCCATTACGTCTCCGAGGCGGAAGAACCGGTTTCCCTTCCGCGTATGAAATCGCTGCGGACGTACTCCTCCCCTCCTACCACTTATACGCTTCTCCAAATCGATGAAAAACCGGAGATTTACATAGACTTTCTCGCCCTCGCCGTATCTCTCGAGAAAAAGTATGAATATGGCGTGGAGTGGAACAGAAAAAAACTCGAAGAATATCTGGGGATTCCCCTTGAGGGGAGATTCATGCCATCCCTTCATAATCCCATGACGCTCGATATCCAGTCTTTCATGATAAAAGACAGAGACAAAATCGTCGCTTATCTCTCCCAATACGGAACAGTTCAGATTCTTTACCGCGAAAGATGGAGTCAATCCATCGGGGAACAGATATCCAAGGAGCATTCAACTGTCGAGCCATACCTGATCACATTCAAAGACGCTAAAACCGGAAAAGCGTCTCCCGCAGGGGCTTACGCCCACTCCACGGTACGTTTGGGAATCACGCTGAACCTGACTATACAGGGATTACAGATTTCCGGAGATGAACCGAGCGCTGAAATAACCTATGAAATCGACTTGCGAGATTCCTACAGAACCGCTGATGATCTCCAGGCTCTGATCCATTTCATTTCCGCAGATTCCGTCAATACCCCTTTCTCTCATACCATTATTCAAAGCCATCTCTATGTTAAAGAAGACGTCAGAAAAGAATATATTTTCCTTTTGACGCCCAGGAACCTGAAATGAATCCGCAAAAAATTTCTAAAAACCGACTGACAAACCGCATCAAGGCTGCCCTCGATTCCACTTACCTTTCAGAATATGTACTGGCGTATCCCTCTGTATATTACTTCGGGGTATCGATCATTTGCGACATCCATTGTCCCTACTGCCCCAGACAATTTTATACCAAAGACATCGATTCCGGATTCATGGATTATGACGCTTTTCTGAAGACAGTCCCTTATCTGGAATATGGAGAAGAGGCTTATTTCTTCGGATTGGGCGAACCTTTCCTTCATCCCCGCTTTTTCGATTTTATAAGTCAATCTCTCCAAACAGGGATTAAAACCGGAACCAGCACCCATGGCATGAGTTTGAAACCGGAAGCAAGGAAGAAGATACTCGATCTGGGACTCGATGAACTGATCATTTCCATAGACTCGGCTGATCCAAACACTTTTGACATGCTCCGTAAGGGGGCTAAGCTGGATGTCGTTACTTCCAATATACTGGATATTCAGAAGGAAAAAAAAAGAAGAAACGTATCCAAACCAAATATCGTGATCGCCACTGCGGTATCCCGGCATAATGTTCGCGGGCTCGCGGATATCATGAAACTGGCGAAGAAACTGCAGGCTATACGCGTTGTATTCACCGACCTTATTCTGGTGAATCCTGAAAACGCCCTTGTTTCCGTATCCAGAACCGATCTTTTCCAGAAACATTACAATAAAGCGAAATCACTCGGAAAAAAATACGGCATCGAAGTTCTCTATTTCTACCAGTATCCCTTCCCCTGGAAAAAGGATCCGACGCCCCCTCGTCTTTCCATAAAAAGAAGATTTTGCCGGGATCCCTGGAGGATGTGCATCCTCAACCGGCACGGCGAAATGAAGCCCTGTTGTTACTATCCCCCCAATACAGGAAACCTGTTCCAGAATCCCCTTGAAGAAATCATCAATAATGAAGATAACCGCTTCCTGAGACGCAGTCTTCTCGAGGGAAATATACCTGACTGCTGCGTCAATTGTGGAATGCTCACGGAAATTTCGCCCCAACAATCGCTCGATTCCCTGATAAAGGCGAAAAATCTTATCGAAGAGGCGAAAAATCACGGCGATTTTTCACAAAAGGATATTGACGACTTATCTCAACTTGTTTCAGAATATAAAAAGAAATTCGATGAAATGTATGAATAACTGGGGAAAATTTTATTTAATTTCATCAAGAAGATAAGTTGACATTGTTGAATATTGTTGTATGCACTTTATAGTGCGGTCTTATTGGAGAAATGTGGCTATAAATTATTTTTTATTTTTCTTTTATGAGGTGAAACGCAATGAGTGAAAAAATTTTTACCGCGTTGAAACATTCCTGCATCAGCCTTAGCATTATCTTTATTCTTTTCTCGACTAATCCCGGTTTCCCTCAGCAGAATCCGTTTCTATCTCCCGCTCAAACGCCGGCAACGCAAGCAACGCCAACCAATCCAACGACTGACGCCGGTTCTTCGCCTTTTGCCGTCTCCGGGCAGCCTCCAGCGGCGCCCGCAACCAACGCCGCATCACCCTTTGGCGTTATCCAGCAGCCTTCAAGCCAGCCTCCCATGACTTCCGCTTCACCCGGCGCCTCCCCATTCGGCGCCACAACAACGGGACAGACGCCTTTTGGTTCCCCTCCAGCGGCGCCCGCAACAAATTCCGCATCACCCTTTGGCGTTACCCAGCAGCCTCCAAGCCAGCCTCCCA
>JAFGFK010000396.1 GCA_016931135.1 Candidatus Sumerlaeota bacterium
AAATACCTGGATTTTTATAGGGATTGACCCCCGATTGCAGAAAAAACTCAGGATAATTTGAAGGATTTTTATAGAGTATGACCCCATGATCCAAACACCCGCCAAGAAAACTGATGTGCGCCCCCCCCCATTTTAGACAGAAAAAATCTCTTGACGTAAAATGAATATGGAATATATATAGTGAATATAAATTCACCTTTTATTGAAATTCTCCTCGGAAGGAGATTTTTTTATGATTCAAAAATTGTCGCGAAAACGGCGGGAGGCGGAGCGCCATAAGGACGAAATCCTCGACGCCGCGGAAAAGGTCTTTGCCGAAAAGGGATTCGTTTCCGTGTCCATGGAGGATATCGCCCAATCCGCTGAGTTCGCCGTAGGCACGCTCTATAAATTCTTCCGCAGCAAGGAGGAACTCTACTCTGAAATTATTATGCGGAAGACATTTTTATACGCCCCCCGTATCGAGAAGGCGCTTAACTCCGATTCCTCCCCTCTGAAATGCATTCATAATTATTTCCAGGCAAGATTGGACCTCTTCTGGGAAGATCAGCGGTTCTTTCGCCTTTTCCTTAACCAGACCATGATTACGATCCTCGATGAAAGGGCTGGGTTCAAGCCGGAATTGATTCAAGTTTACTTCGGTTTCCTCGAGAAAATGCAAAAAGTGTTTGAAGAGGGAATTTCAAAAAAAGAATTCCGCCCCCTGAAGCCTATTATGCTCGTTCTTTTGCTCGAAGGCATGGTGCGTCCCTATGTTTCGCATGTACTCAGGATTAATCAGAAAGTCCGCGATCGGGAAGAGGAGGAGGAAATCTGGGATTTTTTTCTCCGGGGGGCGCTGATCAAATCTCCCGGTAAAAAACAGAAAGATAAGGTGAAAAAAGGATGAAAAACATCGTCAGAATTTTTGCTGTTTTGTTATCCGCAGGAGTTCTTCTCCTGGGAGGATTCCGTACCTATGAGGCGGTGCAGGCAAAAAAAGACAAAGCCCTTGCCAAAAACGAGATCGCTTCCACTCTGCGCGTTCAGGTTCATACAATAAAAAAAGGAACCGTAAACCTGACGGTTCCCGTTACGGCGCAGGTCCATGCCATGAATGAGGTCGATATTATTTCCAAGGTAACGGGCCGCCTCGAACGTTTGAGGCTTCCCGATGATACGCTTCTTGATGAGGGGGTTTCCGTGGGAAAAGGGCAACAGATTGCCATCATCGATCGTGCGGCCCTGAAGGCTGCGGTGAATCATACCCTTGCAGCCATCGAGGTGGCAAAAGCCTCGCTTCTTCGCGCCGAGGTAGGGGAGGAGGATGCGCAAAGGGAAATGAAACGCTGGGAAGCGCTTTTTGCAAAGGGCGCAGCGTCGGAAGATAGCCGCGACAAGGCGATCACCGCTTACAAGCGCGCGGTTGCGGATGTCGCCTTGTGCAAGAGCCAGATCGCGCAGGCGGAATCCGCGCTGGAGCAAGCCAAGGTCAACCTTGCGGAAGCCACGATCATCGCGCCCATCTCCGGAGTCGTAAGTATCAAATATGTGGATGAGGGGAGCATGGTGGGACCCGGCATCCCCCTTGTGCGCATTGTGCGGATAGACACGGTCAAGGTGATTGGCAGCGTCAGCGAACGTTATGTCGCATCTATTGTTCCATCGCTCACGCCTGTTCGACTTTTATCCGACGCCCTTCCCGGAGAGGAGATCAAGGGGAAGATTTTCCAGATCGGAGTGGAAGCGGATTCGGTTACGCGCACCGTGAATCTGGAAACGCGCATACCGAATCCCGAAGCTAAACTCAAGCCGGGCATGTTCGTGCGCATGATGGTTGATATTGAAACGCATGAAAATGTAATGATCATTCCTGACGCCGCCCTGGTGATAAGGGATGGAAAGCCCATGGCCTATGCGGTCCGCGATTCCCATGTCAATATTCTTCCCCTGCAGCTCGGACTCTCCGAGGGGGATGTTCATGAAGCGTTGGAGGGAGTTCAGCCTGGCGATAAGGTGGTGATGCGTGGTCAGCAGCTTCTCAAGGAGGGACAACAGGTGGAGATCGCCGGGGAGGATTCGCAATGAAAATTTCCGAATATTCCGTTAAAAATCCTGTTACCACCCTCATGGCGTTTCTCGCCGTTTTGATGGTTGGGATTGTTTGCATCTGGCAGCTTCCCGTGGATTTGTTCCCGGAGATGGAACTTCCCGTCATCACGGTTATGACTCAGTATGAAGGGGCTGCGCCGCAGGATGTTGAGGAAAAAGTTACAAAAACGCTCGAGCGATTCCTCAGCACCGTGCCTGATCTGAAGCATATCACATCCAGATCCAAGGAAGGCATCTCGATAATCTCCCTGAGTTTCGAGTGGGGAACGAACCTGGACGCCCGTTCCAATGACGTGCGGGATTCCGTAGGCATGTCGAAGATTTTTTTGCCCGAGGATATCGATGAACCGCGGGTGCTCAAGATGGACGTATCCCGTTTCCCCATCATGGTATTCGGGGTGACCGCGCGCGAGAGCTATCCCCGCCTCGAGGAAATCCTGGATGACGAGATTATCGATCCCATCAAACGGCTCCCCGGAGTAGGCTCCGCTGCGGTCATGACGCCGCTTCACCGCCAGGTGAATGTGGATTTGGATCGGGAACGGCTTGCGGCGTACAATCTGACGCCGCTGGATATTGCGCGATCCATCGTGAGGGAGAACGAGGATACTCCCGCAGGAAACATCAAGATGGGTTTGACGGATTACCTTGTCCGCGTTCCCGGACAGTTCAAGGATGTCGCGCCCATGAGAGAGATTGTTCTCGCCTCCAGGAATGGCTCCATCATCCGGCTCTCGGATGTGGGAACCGTGGAAGATGGTTTCGAGGAAATCACCCGGTTTATCGCCATCGATGGAAATCCGGGAGGGGTGATCATGGTTCAGAAGCAATCCGACGCCAACACCGTGCAGGTGGCGCGACTGGTTCGAAAGAGGATCGATGAATACAAAAAGCGGCTGCCGGAGGATATCCGGATCATACCATTGATGGATTCTTCGGAGGATATTATCCGGTCGATCAAGGACCTGTGGGACAATCTCCTTGTAGGCGGGATTCTGACCATCCTGGTGGTATGGATTTTTCTCCGCCGGTTTCGCGCCACGATCATCATCAGTCTCACCATACCCTTTTCCCTGATACTCGCGGTTGTCATGATGTTTTTCCTGGGATATACCATCAACATGATGTCTCTTTTCGGCATGATCATTGCCGTGGGAATGATCGTGGATAATGCGATCGTTATTCTGGAGAATATCACGCGGCACAGGGAGGAGGGACAGAGGCCCAGGGAAGGAGCTATTTTCGGCGCCTCGGAAGTGGGCATGGCGATTACCGCCTCCACACTGACAACGGTCTGCATCTTTTTTCCGATTCTGTTTGTGAAGGGAGTCATCAGGATTTTCTTCACCCAGTTTGCGGTCATTGTGATCATTGTCATCATGGGCTCGCTTTTTTCCGCCCTGACTCTTACTCCCATGCTTTCCTCGGTGATTTTCAAGAATGTAAAGTTTCGGAGCGCCAAACATGGGAAACTCTACAGTTTCAGTGAAAAGGGATTCCAGTCCCTCTCGGATTTTTACGGTTCCATCCTGATGTGGGCGCTTTATCATCGTAAAACCATTATTTTCCTTTCTCTTTTCTTTTTCGCAGGGAGCCTTCTGCTTGTTCCTTTTCTGGGAACTGAATTCATGCCGGAGCAGGATCAGGCGGGGATTCAGGGAACGCTTTACCTTCCTGTCGGCGCCCGCGTTGAAGAAACCTCCCGCGTGTTGAAGGAAATTGAAAAGATCCTTATGCGGGAACTTACGGAAAAGGAGCGCGTCGCCGTTTTCACGCGCTGCGGAACCTCCCGGGAAGGCATGGGAAGCGTTTTTGGAGATGAGGGCATGCATATCGGCGCTTTCGGGGTGAAACTCGTGCCTCGCGTGGAACGCTCGAGGGATGTCAAGGAAATCGCAGCGGAACTTCGTAAGCGGATCGATCCGCTTCGCGGTGAACTTGGTATCGAAAAATACATGCTGGAAAGCGGGGACCCCATGGCCGGTTTGATCCTGGGTGGCGAGAAACCCCTCACCGTCAATATCATTGGAGATGACCTCGATGAGACGGATCGGATCGCCGCCCGGATCAGCGAGATTGCGAAAAACACCCCCGGAACGGTGGACATCACGATCTCCCGACAAAGGGGGCGTCCTGAATTGTGGGTCAATGTCAATCGCGCCAAAGCCTCTGCATCCGGACTCAATGTCTCCGATGT
>JAFGFK010000040.1 GCA_016931135.1 Candidatus Sumerlaeota bacterium
AGACATGTCTTCCCATGGTCTATGTGCCCGATCGTTCCCACATTGACATGCGGTTTACTTCGCTCAAATTTCTCCTTTGCCATTTCGTACCACTCCCTACATTAAATGGTAGAACATCCCTTTTCGTTCAATTGAGCTTTTTCATTAAGAACTGTCGCGGCACATCCGTATGCCCGGCGAAGTTGCCCTCTCTTCTCTTTGGCGCTATGAGGGGTTTTCCTCCCCATCACGCTTATTAGAAGACCGTTGAAAGCGTTTCCCGCAGGGAATACGCCCTGGAGCGAGGGAACTCCAGTTACATTTTTTCTTCTCTCGACTTATTGAGAGAACAAAAAAGCGTATGGATTAATAATGTCTTTTGCGAACGAGTCAAGTATTATTTTAACTTTTTTTCATTTTTTTTCCTCTTGCAAGCCGTAAAAATCCGGGGGAAATTATGTATCGCAATTTACGATATCCCCTTCAAGGAGAGTTTTCCGTAAAATGATAGAATATATAAAAGGTATCCTACTGGAGAAAAACCTTCACCACATCGTGGTGGAAACGGGAGGACTGGGTTACGGCATGGATATATCCCTTGGCACGTATGAAACCCTTCCCGAATCCGGAGAACAATGCAATCTCTACGCTTATCAATATATCCGGGAGGATAGCTACAAACTGTATGGATTCGCCACAAGGGAAGAGCGGGAAATATTCGAGGCCTTGATCGCAACAAGCGGCATTGGTCCCAAGATATCGCTTGCCATACTTTCCCACATGCCCATAGATGATTTCGTACAATCCATTATAACCAAGGATATCTCCAGGCTGATCGAGATACCGTCCATAGGTAAAAAAACAGCGGAACGTCTCTGTCTCGAGCTCAAGGACCGCCTGAAATCCATCGTTATACAATCTGATCGAAAGGATAAAAACAGAAACAGGGATATAACGCCCTCCCCCGCCCATCCCGTTGAAGACGCCATTACCGCCCTGATAGCCCTGGGAGTGAAACCCATCCATGCCGGAACAGCGATTCATAAAGCCGCCCTGGTTCTCGGTGAGAACGCCTCAGTGGAGGATTTGATCAAGGAAGGCTTGAAGTACAGGTAAAAAGTGACCAGTGATCAGTGATCAGTGATCAGCGGCATAGGGAAGGGGGTCCGGGAAACCGGATTCCTTGAAGGCGCGCAGGCGTCTCAAACAGCTGTCGCATCTGGCGCAAGCGATGTCCTCTCTCTCGTAACAAGACCAGCTGAATTCAAAAGGAGCGGATAGTTCCATCCCTTTTCTGACGATTTCAGATTTTGTCATCTGGATAAGGGGCGTCATGACCTTCAATTTTGCGCCCAGGGAAGAACCGACGACAATAAGTCTGTTGAAAGCCTCGAAATATTCCGAACGACAATCCGGGTAACCTGCGGAATCCTCGGATACTGCGCCAATATAGATACGGTCTGCTTTTATGACCTCAGCCCAGGAAACCGCCAGGGATAAGATGTGGGCGTTGCGAAAGGGGACATAGGTAACCGGAAGGGAATCGGAAGGGGATTTTTCATCAATCTCATCAAACTTTGGAACGGGTATAGCCGGATCAGTCAGCGCGGACCCTCCGATGATTTTCAAGTGGTTCAAACGCAAATGAAGTCGCTTCTGTTCCGGTATGCGGTAAAAATCCGCGATTCGATCGAAGGCAAGCCGCTCGCGATTTTCCGTTCTCTGGCCATAACTCACATGAAGGAACGCCGGAATGGATTCTTTAACTGCGATGGCGGCGGTAACGCAGCTGTCCATGCCGCCACTGAGGCAAACGATCCCCACAGGTCTATCTCCGGAATCATTCATGGTAAAATCGAAAACTCCCAGAATCGATAACATTTCATCCGTTTGAAAAAGGTTAGGGGAATTTTTTTCCGCCCTTCCTTTATATCTTCAGATTTCGCCGGAAAGCGACCACAAACAGGGGTGATCGATGACAATCCCGGGTCTCAAATACGATTCCTGAAAATTCACCTCGAAACGATCCAAACCGGAGCGAACGGCAAAAAGACGCTTCGGGTCCTGCCGATCGAATATCCGGAATGATACATGATATATATTTTTCAAAAGCATAAGAGGGGAAAAACAAACCAGGATTTTCCCCGAGCCCTGAATCCGTTCCGGTGAAAAACCCCATTGGGCGGAGTCGATCTCGGCAATCGCAAGTTTGTCATCTCTCGTTATTTCAATCTGAATGCCGGGTTTGGATATAATCTCCCCCCGGGTATCATAGTTTATTTCGATGATTACCTCTACCCCGCCAGGGAATGAGTTATGCGATTCGCCCTTTTGATCGAGGAAACGTACGGAGGTTATCAGGGGATTTGCATGGAAGGGAGGCGCAATCGACGTATCGGATGGCAAAGGCTCTGGCGTTTGCTTCCCATGGATAAGGGACCTGTATTCATGAGCCACCTGGTTTGCGGGTCCCATCATGCGGATTTGTCCCTTTTCGAGCCAGGCGATATCGTCGCATACGAAATTGGCGATGTCGATATCATGAGTAACGAGGATGATGGTCTTTTTTTTCTCTTTGAATTCGCCGATTCGCGAGATGCATTTATACTTGAAATCCTGATCGCCCACGCTGATGACCTCGTCGATAAGCAGTATCTCGGGCTCCATATGAATGGCAACGGCGAAACCAAGCCTTGCCTGCATTCCTGTGGAATAATGCTTGATCGGAGTATAGATGAAATCCTTCAATCCGGAGAATTCAATGATGGAGGAGAGCTTATCGAGTATCTCCTTTCTGGAGAAACCCAGGACCGCCCCGTTCAGGAAGATATTTTCCATGCCGGTGAGTTCTTCATGGAATCCTGCGCCCAGTTCAAGGAGCGCAGCCACGCGTCCTTCGGTTTTTACAGAGCCGGAAGTCGGTTCCAGAATGCCGGAAACAATCTTCAAGAGCGTGCTTTTTCCTGATCCGTTTCTGCCGATGACGCCCAGCATTCCGCCTTTGGGGATTTCAAGAGTGACATTGCTGAGAGCCCAGAAATCCGCTACCGGCGATCCGGGTAAAAAGGGAACGCCCCTCCGTTCGGATCGAATGGGTATCCGGTATTTCTTGGAGAGATTTTCTATTTCAACCGCGTTTTTCATCATACCAACACTTCACCATTCCATAGGAATAGAAGTTTTCGCGCCTTTTCAAGGGTATTCTTCTCAAAGGCTTTAAAAAAATATTGCTTTTTACATAGGTTATTGCAAGGGTACAATGACTTTTTAGAGTAAGAAATTTTTATCATTAAATCAATAAATGTTCTTGAAATTTTTGAAAAAAGGGGATTTTCATGATAACAACCTATATTTGCGTGATTCTATTTATAGGCGTTATGATTTATCTGGGTTACATTGGCATGAAACGCACCAAAACGGTTTCGGACTTTTTCCTGGCGGGACGCAACATTGGTCCCTGGCTTTCCGCTTTTTCATACGGCACAACATACTTTTCCGCAGTTATTTTTGTCGGATTTGCGGGAAGACTGGGATGGAAATTCGGCATGAGAACCCTCTGGATTTCCTTCGGCAACACGTTTCTCGGCGCCTTTTGCGCCTGGATCGCGCTCGCCAAAAGAACCCACGCCATGACGACAAAATTAAACGTCATGACCATGCCTGAATTTCTCGAGGCGCGCTATCAGAGCCGCGGATTGAAACCCCTTGCCGCCTTTATCATTTTCATCTTCCTCATTCCTTACTCCGCTTCTGTTTATCAGGGGCTTGGCTATCTCTTCGAACAGGGACTCCAGATTCCTTTTGAAGTCAGCCTTTTTTTCATCGCCGGATTAACCGGCATATACCTTGTCATGGGCGGATATCACGCCATCAACATAGCGGATATGATCCAGGGGATCATCATGATTGTTGGCGCGCTGCTTATGGTTTTCTTTTTTGTTAATACCGTTGGGGGCGTCGGGGAAGCGACCCGGCTTCAAAACGAACGCTACTGGTC
This sequence comes from Candidatus Sumerlaeota bacterium, assembly GCA_016931135.1. Lineage (GTDB taxonomy): Bacteria > Sumerlaeota > Sumerlaeia > MWCT01 > MWCT01 > JAFGFK01. Next base: position 3,977 of record JAFGFK010000040.1, read on the forward strand.
GCATTTCGCCAAGCCCGGGGAGCGCGCAACCGCCCCGGAGTCTGCGCTGGAGGCAGATCGTTCCGCTGGCGAGAACCCTGCGCCTCCCCCCAATCCAAAACCCACCGCTCCGGCGTGGTGGATGCTTCTTTCCCTTGTAATCCTGACAAGCCTGGGACCCTGGGGGCTGCCTCAAATGGTTCAAAAGTTTTATGCGATAAAAAACAAGTCCATCATTCCCAAGGCGCTTGTCATAACCACCCTCTTCGCCCTGATCATCGCCTTTGTGGCGTATTTCTGCGGCGCCCTGACTCATATCTTCTTTGAACCGGGAAAGGAACTGGCAATCACGACATCCGGAGGCGTCATTACCACATCCAAACTTCCCATGACGGCAGCGGCAAAACCGACTCCGGATTTCGACGCCCTGATTCCCATCATGCTGCAGCGATTCACTCCCCGGTGGCTCAACACTGCGGTTCTGCTTCTGATCCTTTCCGCATCCATGTCCACCTTATCCGGTCTGGTTCTGGTTTCCAGTTCGGCGATCGCCATCGACCTGTTCCAGGGGCGTAACCCGGATGAAAAAAGAAGAAAACAGGCGCTTATTCTCATGCGCGTTCTTTGCGCCATATTCGTTTTGGCTTCTGTAGGAATCGCCCTGGGAAAAATCATGGTCATTGTCAACCTGATGTCCCTCTCCTGGGGCGCTGTCGCCGGATGTTTCCTTGCCCCGTATCTTTACGGATTGTTCTGTAAGCGCGTAACAAAGATCGCCGTATGGATCAGCATGATCAGCGCCCTCGTCATTACCATCGGAGGCTATCTCAAATTCGGAGCGGCGTTATCGCCCGTTTATGGCAGCCTGTCCATGATCATACCTCTCGTGATACTCCCTGTGGCGAGTTTATTTACGCCGGCGCTTTCAGAAAAACATGTTGATTCTGTCTTTGATCTGAAGGATGAAAGATAAAGAAAGAGTTCACGAATTATAATATACTATCAGGGAGGTGAAAAACATGTCCAAAGAGACCATCACCCAGCTTGCGATCTTCATAGAAAACCGCACAGGGCGTCTGGCGGAAATATGTAAAAACCTCGGTGACCAGGGGATTAACATCTTTGGTTTCTCCATTGCGGATACGAAGGATTACGGCATCTTCCGGCTTATCTGCAAACGTCCGCAGTTTGTGCACGAGGTATTGAAGAGCGTCGGTTTTACGGTAAGGGAATCCGAGGTGATCTGCGTTCGCGTTCCGCATCGCCCCGGGGGATTGGCGGAGGTTCTCCAGGCGTTCAGCGACGCGGAAATCAACGTGGAATATCTCTATGCCATTGCGAATACCCTCATTATCTTCAACCTCGATAAACCGGAACTCGGCATCGAAATTCTCCATAAAAAGGGAATCGAAATCATTAAACAAGAGGAATTATAAAATGGATGGAAAGATATGGGACCCCTATTGGGAATGCGTTGAAAGGAGTTTTTTGAAAAGCCATCAGGAGGCTCTTCTCAGGGAACAGGTCAAACAGGTTTTCAACAAACTGCCTTATTATCGAAAAAAAATGCAGGAGAAGGGTCTTTCGCCAAACGATATCAAATCGCTGGAAGATCTCGAGCTTCTCCCTTTTACCACAAAAAAGGATTTCATGGATAATTATCCTTTCGGGATGTTTGCCGTGCCGCTCAATGAGGTGGTGCGCGTTCAGGGATCATCCGGCACGACAACGGGCAAATCCAGCATTGTCGGATACACGCGCAATGACCTGAACACCTGGTCGAACCTGTGCGCCCGCCTCGTAACCGCAGCCGGAGTCGGACCCCATGATATAGCCCAGGTCAGCTTCGGATACGGTCTTTTTACGGGAGGTTTCGGGCTGCACGGCGGATTGGAACGCGTCGGCGCCCTGGTCATCCCCCTTTCCAGCGGAAACACCTCCCGCCAGATAAAGGTGATGCGGGATATGAAATCCACCGCCCTTGTCAGTACGCCCACTTACGCATTGCGCATTGCCGAAGTGATGAAGGAAGAGGGAATTGCCTCTGATGATTTATCTCTCAAGTGGGGACTCTTCGGAGCGGAACCCTGGTCCGACGCGATCAGGAAACAGATCGACGCCAGCCTGGGGCTTGTGGCGACCGATAATTACGGCATGAGCGAGGTTATGGGTCCCGGCGTGGCGTATGAATGCCTCGAGCGAAACGGCATGCATATCTCCGAAGATCATATCCTCGTGGAGGTGATCGATCCGGTAACGGAAAAACCTTTGCCCCCCGGGGACGTGGGCGAACTGGTGCTTACCACGCTTACGAAAGAAGGCGCGCCGGTGCTCCGGTACCGTTCGCGGGATTTGACCAGAATCTTCCCTGAACCTTGCCCCTGCGGCAGGACATCGATACGTATGGAAAAGGTGCGCGGACGCACGGATGATATGCTCATCATCCGCGGCGTGAACGTCTTCCCC